>DATLZG010000323.1:0-6082 GCA_035574095.1 Burkholderiaceae bacterium
CGTCGTGCGCGCACCGAGTTGTCGCGTCACCTGAATGCGGACGCCGTCCTGTTCGCTGTCGGGTCCCTGGTCGACGCCGATTCCCCGCGTGCGGGTATGGCTCGCCGTCACGTTCAGCGCCGTCAGCGGTGTCAGTTGATGGGAAATGGTCAGCGCGGCGCCCTCCTGCTTCAGGTTGCCGGTCACGGTCGGCGCCAACGTGAAAACCGAGTCCGGCAGTTCCTCGGTACGGGTGGAAAAGATCGACAAAGCGACGGAATTGCGCACGCCGATCAGCGAGACCGTGGCTGAGTTGGACGTGATGAGGCTGACTCGCTGCGAGAACAGCGCCGTTTCGGTGGCGAGCGAAGCGGGCAGACCGTGCCGCGCGATCAGGTCGGCGACGACCCGACGCCGCTCCGCTTCGTCCGGAAACCGCGTAGTGAAAGCGGCGTCGAGCAACGCGGCGACGTTGTCGGTCGGCGGCAGCGTCAGGAATGCCTGCGGAAACGAAGAGACGTCGCGACCGGAGCGGATGTCCCACGCCAGCCGCGGCATCCGATGGCGGAACCGAAGCTGCCAGCCGGTGCCGAAGAACCGCCGCTCTGCGGACGCTTCGAAATCGGTGCGCTCGGTTGGCCGCCAGTGTGCCGCCGCCCCGTAGATCGCTTGCTCGTTGTCGCTGACGACCACATTGGTCTTCTCGTAGCCGCCGCGCAAACCGAACGAGAGTGTCTCCGAGACCCCATAGGAAAGCGTCAGCCGGCCGGAATCGGTCCGCGCCAAAGGCGGCGACTGCGACTCGAACCGGGTGTCGCTGCGCACGAGCTCCACCCTCCAGCCGAAACGCCGAGGAGCGCGTTCCACGCGCAGTCGGTGCTCGCCCAGATAGGCGCTGTCGGCCTGCGCGGTGGCGCCGCTGACGTCGGTCCAGCTGTTGCCGCTGCGCAGTTCGTATTCGACCGCGCCGCCGAACCGACCGCGCAAGACCGGTGCGACCCGGTATTGTGTGATCGTCACCGTATTGAGATCCGCGGCGCCGTCGGGCCGCGGCGCAAACACATCCTCGGCCGATTGTCGCGTCACGACGCCGGCTTCGACGGAAAACACGCGTTCGATCGGCTCCAGATTCGCCGCCACATCGACCAGAGGAAGCAGGCGGTCGTCGCGCGTGCCGTTCACGTAGCCGACCGCGGTCGCCCCGAGCGTGCCGGAAATGCGCAGTCCCCGGCCGACACCGAGCAGCCGCACGGTGGGCGTGAGTTCGACCAGGACATCCTCTCGCCCGAATTCCTCCAGAGCCACGTTGTCGGTCCAGGTCGCGCGCGCTTCGATTCCGGGTTCGAGGCTCCAGCGGGCGGCCGCCGCAGTACCCGCGTACAGCGCACCGAGAACGATCAACGCCGACCACCGGCCAGCGAAGCGCGCGGTGCCGGCGATGGGCGACGCGGCACAGGCACCCGCTGCGCGCTCAGGCGGACACGGCACGGTAGTACCCGTAGTACGAGCCGACATCCGAAGCGGCGACTTTGTTCAGCAGCGTCATCACGACCGGACAGTTTTCGATGGTGGCCAGTGCCTGCTCGACGGCCGATTGCGGAGTTCGTTCGGCCTCGACGACGACGACGACCTGGCCCATCTGCGTTGCCAGCGCGCGCGATTCGGTCGAGGCCAGCAAGGGCGGCGCATCGAAGACGATGATCCGATCCGGGTAACGACCGGCGAGTTCATCGAGTAGGCGGCGCATGCCGTCGCTTGACAGCAACTCCGTCGCCCGGTCGTGAGGCGCGCCTGCGGGCAGGATCGAGAGCTTTTCCACATTGGTTCGCAGCAGCACGTCGGCCAGTTCGATTTGCGGTTCCGTCAACAAGTCAAGCAGCCCCCTGGTCGCCGGCAGCCCGAGCCGCTCCAGCACGGCCGGGCGCGCCACGTCGGCGTCGACGAGCAGAACCGTGTGGTCGAGCTCCATCGCGATGCTCATCGCCAGGTTGACGGCGGTGAAGGTTTTGCCCTCGCCCGGCATGGCGCTCGTCACCATGATCAGATTGCCGCGTGTCACCGGTGCCGCGGAACGGCCGACCGCGTTCGACAGCAGCGGCCGCTTGATCACGCGAAACTCCTCGGCGAGCTGCGTGCGCGGCGTATCCGGCGTCACGTAGCCCATCGCGGTCAGGCGCCCGAGATTGATCACGACGGATCGCGACCGGCGACCCGCCGCGTCCTCGCTGCGCGCGGTCGGCGCGGTCGCCTCGGTCTGCCGGCGCGGCGTCGCTTCGACGGCGCTCTCCTGCGACACCGCGCGTGCAGCCGCCTGGACCGGCACCGACGCCACGGAGATCGGGACCTCGACGCCGGCGCGCCGCAGTTCCTCCAGCCGTTTCGCGGCCTGTTCGATGATGCTCATCGCAGTCTCACCCTCGCGCCGTCATCGCGATCCAGGCGCTCCAAGCACCGAACACGAGCATGAGCGCCGAGACCGCGCCGCCAAAGGCAAAGTTGGCGATGCGCTTGCGCCGCAGCGCGGCGGCGTCCAGACGCAGCGAAATCGTCCCCAGCACCGGGCGCTTGCCGATCTCGCGCAGGGTACGCGCGCTGAGAATCGTCGGGAACAGCTGCGCGATCGCGAAACTCGCCAGTACACCGGCCGCAATCGCCGCCAGCAGCGCCAGCGGCGCCAAGGTGGCGCGGCTCGGAAACACCGGCTGCGGAGAAACGCGCGGCGGATCGATGATGCGGAACTCCGCCAGTTGCGCGCTGGCGTCCACATCCTCAGAAATGGAGGCCGACTCGCGGCGCGCGACCAGCGCGTCGTAGTTCTTGCGCAGCACGTCGTAGTCGCGATTCAACTGCGCCAACTCGGCTTCGATCTGCGGTACCCGGCCGGCCGCTGCGCGCAACTGATCGACCCGGCTCTGCAGTTCCGTCACCCGGCCGCGCAGCGACGCCACGGTCGCATCGGCTTCGGCGAGCGCGATCTTGATCCGCTGAAACACGGGATTCGTCGGTGCCGCTTGCGGCCTGCTGGCTGCGGCGCGCTTGCGCGCCTCGATCTCGGTGCGACGCTGTTCCTCCAGTTGAACAAGCAGCCTGCGCGTTGCCGCGACGTCCGGATGCTCCTCGGTGAAGCGGCGCAGCTGCTCATCCAATTGCTTGCGCAGCAGGTCGATGCGGGAATCGAGCTCGGGCACGCCGATCGGTACCGGGCCTGGATCCGGGAGCAAAACCGGCTCTTCGTCCCCCAACCCTCGCTTCAGCGCGTCGCGCGACTGCTCCGCGGCGCGCAATTCCAGCTTTGCTCTGGCCAACTCTTCGTTGGCCGCCGCCATCCGCGCGAAGTAATCCTGTCCGGTCCCTGTCGTATAGGCAAGATTGCGCAGCTTGAACTCTTTCAGCCGCGCTTCGGCTTCCTCGAGCTTCTTTTCGTAGGCCTTGATCTGCTCGTCGATGAAGCGCCGTGCCGCCTCGGTATCGCGCCGCTTGCTGCCGAGCCCCGAGTCGACGAACATGTTCGTCAGCGTCTGCACGACGCGCTGCGCGCGCCCTTTGTCGGTGTCCCGGTACGTGACGTTGTATAGGTTCTCGCGCCCGCCGCCAGTCAGCTTGATCTCGCGCATCAGCGCATCGATCAGGGCCTCGCGGTCACGCTCGTTCTTGATCAGGATGCTCAGATCGGCCTCGCGGACCAGCTTCTCGACGTTGGGTCGCGTAATCAGCGTGCGCGCCAGCATCGCGACCTGCTGATTGATGTCGGGTTGCACCGTCAGTCCCGCCATCAGCGGCTTCAGCACCGACTGCGTATCGACGAAGATGCGCGCGCTCGCCTCGTAGCGGTCCGGTACGCGCATCAGAACCGCAGCGCCCGCGATCGCGACCAGCCACGCGACCGCCACGCCGATCCAACGGCGCTGCCACATGCCGCGCGCGATGACGACGATCTGTCGCAGGATTTCGTCCATGCGCTGCCGCCCTCAGTCGTCGCCCGCTAGAACCAGCTCTGCGGGATGATGATCACGTCGCCCGGCTTGACATCGACGTTCGCGGAGATGTCGCCGCGCTTGATCAGATCGTGCAGGCGTACGCGGTACTGCTTGCCCTGCTCGGCACCGCGTACCAGCAGCGCCGCATTGCCGTCGGCGAAGTCGGTCAGTCCTCCGACCTGGATCATCACGTCCAACAGCGTCATGTTTTGGCGATAGGCGATCGCCTGCGGCCGCGTCGCCTCGCCGATGATGCGAATCTGCTCGCTGTACGGCCCCTGGAAACCGGTGACCAGTACGGTCACGACGGGATCGCGGATGTACTTGGAGAGCGCCTTTTCGATGTCGCGCGCCAGTTCCGACGGGCTGCGCCCCAGCGCCAGCAGGTCTTCGACCAGCGGCGTCGAGATGCGGCC
Source organism: Burkholderiaceae bacterium (assembly GCA_035574095.1). Lineage (GTDB taxonomy): Bacteria > Pseudomonadota > Gammaproteobacteria > Burkholderiales > Burkholderiaceae_F > JAKANT01. The sequence goes on from DATLZG010000323.1 coordinate 4,373, forward strand.
ATCCGGGCGCACCGGCACCGTGATCGACAACTCCGGGTTGCGCCACACGATGATGTTGACCGTATCGAGAGGACCGATCACATATCGGTATTGGGGCGTCGCCGCTGAAACCGGCGCCGGCGGCGCAGTTCCACATGCCGAAACAATTGCGGCCAAGGATCCCACGATGCAAAGCGCGCGCAGGCCACGAACCAGACGCAAAACCGAGTCCATTAAGTCCTCCAAGGCTCTGAATTGAATGGGTTTTTGTCGGAGAACGACAGGCTGTCGGGCGCTTGCTTCGCCCATCACAAATTTATGTGAGCTTATATCAGTCGATTCGCCAAGCCAACCCTTCCGAGTTGGGGTAACGCCGGTTCGGTGGCCGGGAATTTGCCGTTGACGGCTGTTCACTCCTTCGCCCCTCACATGGAGGATGTGCGGCGAAGCCCGATGCTTAACCATCGCTGGGCCGCGACGGCTGGCGCGCAAATTCACGTTCACAGCGTGCCTCTTTGAGTCTATTTTCCGTTCCGGCGGGAGACGGGCGCCGCCACCCATCACATCCGTGGGTCTCCGATGAACCGACTCGGCAGCTTGTCGCGCAGGGCAATTCGGTCCAGTCGTGCCCGGCTCCCATTTTGGGAGCACCGTGTGAGGCGCGCATGACCTCCAAGCCGACCGGCGACCCGATCAGCGCCACCTTCCCACCAGCGATGGTCGCCGGAACTGCGGGTCATTTGCCCGCCGGCTATCACCTGCGAGAGTTCGCGATCGAGGGCGTGCTGGGCGAAGGCGGTTTCAGCGTCGTGTACCTGGCAACCGATCTGCGGCTGGAGCGAAAGGTCGCGATCAAGGAGTACATGCCGACCGCGCTGGCGACGCGCGACCCGGACTTCTCAGTGCATGTCCGGTCCTCCGCGCAGCAGCGGGAGGCATTCGACGCCGGACTGCGCAGCTTCATAAACGAGGCCAAGCTGCTGGCACGCTTCGAGCACCCGGCCTTGGTCAAGGTTCATCAGTTCTGGCAGGAAAAGGGCACTGCGTACATGGTCATGCCCTTTTATGCCGGCCCGACGTTAAAGACCTGGTTCAAGCAACGTACGGCACCCCTCGAAGAAAACTGGATCCTGCACTTTCTGCGGCTGACGATGGATGCGCTGGAGACGCTACATCGCGAGCACTGCCTACATCGTGATGTGGCGCCGGACAACATCCTCGTGTTGAACGACACTGCGCCGTTGCTGCTCGACTTCGGCGCGGCGCGTCGCGTCATTGGCGATCTGACCCAGGCGTTGACGGTCATCCTCAAGCCCGGCTTTGCGCCGATCGAGCAGTACGCCGAGTCGGCGTCGATGCGGCAAGGACCCTGGACCGACGTCTATGCGCTGGCGGCGGTTGTGCACTTCATGATTACCGGGCGGCCGCCGGCGCCTGCGGTGAGCCGCGTGTTGGCCGACGACGCGACGCCGCTGCGGGAAGCGGCGAAAGGGCGCTATTCGGAACGGCTGCTCGTTGCCGTTGACGCCGGGTTGGCCGTGCGACCGGAGAACCGACCCCAAACGATCGATGAGTTGCGGCGACTCCTCCAAGCGGTGGAGTCGCCTTCGAACCAACCCGTTGCTGCGTCGCCGCCGCCTGCGAGCCGCGACAGTACGGCCACCGCCATCGACGATGACCGCACGCGCATCGTCCCGAGCCGAACGCCGGCGGCGGCCGCCGAAATGAAGC
>DATLZG010000324.1:0-7676 GCA_035574095.1 Burkholderiaceae bacterium
CGGCGGCCAGTTCGCGCGCCAGCGCCGCGCCGATGCCGTCGGACGCGCCGGTGATCACGAGCACACGCCCGGCAAAGCTCATCGGTGGTTTCTCCCGGTCATAATCGCGGCGCGATGCTACGCGCGAAAGCCAAGGCGCGGCGTTGCGAGAAGGACCGGAGAAATGCGCGGAATGCGATTGCCGCCGCGGGCCGAGCCGGCGGTGCCGCCGAAACCGGGCGAACGCCGCGGCGACTGGCACACGCTGGCGGTGCTACTGCCGTACCTGTGGGCGTACAAGGGCCGCGTGCTGTTCGCGATCGCCTGCCTGGTCGCGGCCAAGGTCGCGGTGGTCGGCGTGCCGGTGCTGCTGAAGCATATCGTCGACTGGTTCGCGCAGGCGCCGGCCGGTGCGGCGGTCGCGGTCCCGTTGGGCCTGATCGTCGCCTACGGCGCGCTGCGGCTGGCGACCTCGGTGTTCACCGAGCTGCGCGAGTTCTTCTTCGCCAAGGTGACGCAGGCGGCGGTGCACACGCTGGCGTTGAAGACCTTTCGTCACCTGCACGCGCTGTCGCTGCGGTTTCACCTGGAGCGGCGCACCGGCAGCCTGACGCGCGAGATCGACCACGGCATCCGCGGCATTTCGTCGCTGATCAGTTTCTCGCTGTACTCGATCCTGCCGACGCTGATCGAGCTGTCGCTGGTGCTCGGCTACCTGCTGTGGAATTACGAGATCTGGTTCGCGGTCATCGTTGCCGCCAGTCTCGTCTTGTACGTCTCGTATACGTTCTCGGTCACCAACTGGCGCACGCGCTTCCGGCGCGAGATGAACGAACTGGACGCGAAAGCCAGCGCGCGCGCGGTGGACAGCCTGCTGAATTTCGAGACCGTCAAGTACTTCAACAACGAGGAGTACGAGGCGCGCCGCTATGACGCCACGCTGGCCGCGCAGGAGCGCGCGGCGATCAAGAGCCAGCAGTCGTTGAACCTGCTGAACGCCGGCCAGCAGTTGATCATCGCGGTCGGTCTTACCCTGATGCTGTGGCGCGCGGCGGCCGGGGTGGCCGAAGGGCGCATGACGATCGGCGATCTGGTGCTGGTCAACGGCTTCATGATCCAGATGTACATGCCGCTGAACTTCCTCGGCGTGCTGTACCGCGAGATCAAGCAGGCGCTGACGGACATGGACCGCATGTTCCGGCTGCTCGACGTGCAGCGCGAGATCGCCGATGCGCCGGACGCGCGGCCGCTCGCTCTGCGCGGCGGCGAGATCCGCTTCGAGCATGTGGATTTCGCCTACGACCCGCGCCGCCAGGTGCTGTTCGACGTCGATTTCGTCGTGCCGGCCGGCACCACCACCGCGGTGGTGGGGCCCACCGGCTCGGGCAAGAGCACGCTGGCGCGGCTGCTGTTCCGCTTCTACGACGTGGGCGCCGGCCGCATCCTGATCGACGGCCAGGACATCCGCCGCGTGACGCAATCCTCGCTGCGCGCCGCGATCGGCATCGTGCCGCAGGACACGGTGCTGTTCAACGACACGATCGAGTACAACATCGCCTATGGCCGCCCGGGCGCCAGCCGCGCCGAGGTAGTCGCGGCCGCGCGCGCCGCGCGCATCCACGAGTTCGTGGAAAAGTTGCCCGACGGTTACGACACGCTGGTCGGCGAGCGCGGGCTCAAACTTTCCGGTGGCGAGAAGCAGCGGGTGGCGATCGCGCGCACGCTGCTGAAGGACCCGGCGATCCTGATCTTCGACGAGGCCACCTCGGCGCTCGATTCGAAGACCGAGCGCGAGATCCAGCGCGAGCTGGAGGCGATCGCGGCCGATCGCACGACGCTGGTGATCGCGCACCGGCTGTCGACGATCGTGAATGCCGACCAGATCGTCGTGCTCGACCACGGCCGCATCGTCGAGCGCGGCACGCACGCGGAGCTGCTGGCACGCGGCGGCGTGTATGCGCGGCTGTGGGAGATGCAGGCGCGCGAGCGCGCCGCGCCGGCGCTGGAGGCCGCCGAATAACGGCGCCGCGCGCTCATCCGGGGAGATGCTCGTGCCGACCGCCGCAACTCGCGTGTTTGCGGCAGGGGCCGGTCGTTACACTCGGCCGCGGCCGCTCGGTCTGCGGCCGGCAGACCACAAGGAGGAACGGTCGATGGTTCGTTCGCTGCAGTCGCTCGTGTTCGCCGCGATGATCGTCGGTGGGGCGTCCGCCCTCGCGCAGGCGCCGAAGGAGGACGGGACATCGAAGGCGCAGAAGGCACCGGTGCCGCCGACGCTGCAGCGCATCCGCGACAGCGGCACGGTGCTGGTCGCGCATCGCACCGATGCGTTGCCGTTCGCGTATCTGGCGCCGGACAAGCGACCGATCGGCTTCGGCGTCGACTTCTGCCTGCTGATCGTCGACGCCTTGAAGCGCGAGCTGAAGCGGCCCGATCTGAAAGTGACCTGGGTACCGGTCGATGCGCGCACGCGCTTTTCGGCGATCCGCGAGGGCAAGGCGGATCTGGAGTGCGGCAACACCGTCAACAACCCGGAGCGCCGCCAGGACACCGGCTACTCGATGCCGTACTTCTTCACTGGGCCGAAGATCCTGACGCGGGTCGATTCCGGCATCCGGGACCTGATCGACCTGCGCGGCAAGCGGCTGGCGCTGGTGGTCGGCACCAACTCGGTGCCGATCATCAAGAAGCACATCGAATCGAACTTCCTGGTCGGCGCGCGCATGATCGAGGTGAAGGGGTACGGCGAGGCATTCCGCATGGTCGAGAACGGCGAAGCCGACGCCTTCATCACGATCGAGCCGCTGCTGTACGGCCAGCGCGCCACCGCCAAGGATCCCTCGCGCTATCACATCGTCGGCGGCTACTTGATCCTGGAGGCCGTGGCGATCCTGCTGCGCAAGGAAGACGCCGAGTTCAAGCGCTTCGTCGACCGTCAGATCGCCAACGCGATGCTGGACGGCACCTACGCCAAGCTGTATCGCAAGTGGTTCCAGTCGCCGATCCCCCCGGATAACGTCGCGCTGGACATGCCGATGTCCATCGTTTTGCGCGACCAGTTGCGCTGGCCGGTGGACCGCACCGGCGACGAAGACCCCGGCAAGTAGGCCGCGGACGTTCCGATCTCGCTCGCGTCGCACCGCACCGACGCACCGTTTGCCGCCGTTCGCGTTCCCGGGCAAGATTCACGGGGGCCCGGGGCGCGGGCGCGCCCCGGAGCGCCAAACCACGACGAGGAGAGAAGCGTGAAACGGACCACTTTCGTGAAGGCCGCGCTCGGCGCGGGCATCGCCGCGGCGGCGCTGGCGGCTGGCCCCGCGCAAGCGGGCAAGACGCTGGATGCGATCAAGAGCCGCGGCCAACTGATCTGCGGCGTCAACACCGGGCTGGCCGGTTTCTCGCAGGCCGACAGCCAGGGCAACTGGTCCGGGCTGGACGTCGACGTCTGCCGCGCGATCGCCGCCGCCATCCTCGGCGACGCGAACAAGGTGAAGTGGGTGCCGCTCACGGCGCAGGCCCGCTTCACCGCGCTGCAGTCGGGCGAAGTCGACATCCTGTCGCGCAACACGACGTGGACGCTGACGCGCGACGCTTCGCTGGGGCTGCATTTCGTCGGCGTCACCTACTACGACGGCCAGGGCTTCATGGTGCCGGTCAAGAGCAAGATCAAGAGTGCCAAACAATTGAAGGGCGCCACGGTATGCGTGCAGTCCGGCACGACGACCGAGAAAAACCTGACGGACTTCTCGCGCGCCAACAACCTGAACATCAAGCCGGTCGTGTTCGAGAAGGTGGAGGCCGCCACCGGCGCCTACTTCGCCGGCCGCTGCGTCGCGTACACGACCGACGCGTCGGGCCTCGCCTCGGTGCGTAACAAGGAGGCGAAGAACCCCGCCGAGCATGTGATCCTGCCGGAGCTGATCTCCAAGGAGCCGCTCGGCCCGGCCGTGCGGCGCGGCGACGACGAGTTCTTCGCCATCGCCAAGTGGGTGGTGTTCGGCCTGATCGAAGCCGAGGAGTACGGTGTGACGCAGGCCAACGTCGACAAGATGCTGGCCGAGAGCCAGGATCCGGTCGTGCAGCGCCTGCTCGGCAAGACCGAAGACACCGGCAAGCTGCTCGGCCTCGACAAGGACTGGCTGGTGCGCGCGCTCAAGGCGGTGGGCAATTACGGCGAGATCTTCGAGCGCAACGTCGGCCCGAAGACGCCGCTGAATCTGCCGCGCGGCGTCAACGCCCTGTGGAACAAGGGCGGCATCATGTACGCGCCGCCGGTGCGCTGAGTGTCATCCCGCGCGCGCGGCGCGAGGGATCTCGATCGCGGCGACGTTTCGCGATTCCTGGGCCGCGCTGCGCGCAGCGTCGGAATGACGGGGCCACGTAGCGCTCGATCCACGTGACGTAGCCAAGCTGCCATGGCGCAGGTACTGCCCGGCCGTGCTCCGCCGAAGCGCCGCGACTGGTCGTGGCGCAGCCAGGCGTTTCGCGGCCTGGTGTTCCAGCTCGTCGCGGTCGCGCTGGTCGCGCTTGGCGTCTGGTACCTCGCGGCCAACACGCTGGAGAACATGCGTGTGCGCGGCATACAAAGCGGCTTCGACTTCCTGCGCACGCCGGCCGGCTTCGACATCGGCGAAAGCCTGATCCCGTACGACGCGCTCGATCCGTACTGGAAGGCGTATCTGGTCGGCATCCTGAATACGCTGCGGGTGGCGCTGCTCGGCATCGTCGCCGCCACCGTGCTCGGCACGCTGCTCGGCATCGGCCGCTTCGCGCGCAACGCGATCGTGCGCGGGCTCTGTTACGCGTATGTGGAATTCTTCCGCAACGTGCCGGTGCTGCTGCAGTTGCTGATGTGGTACCTGATCCTGACCGACGTCTTGCCGCCGTTGTCGGAGGCGATCTCGATCGGTGGCCTGTTTTATCTCAGCAACAACGGCTTCAAGTTCCCGATTCCGGTGTGGGCGACCGGCCATGCGTTCGCGGCCATCGGTTTGGTCGCGGGCGCGGTGCTGGCGTGGCTGTATCGACGTTGGGCGATCCGCCGCTTCGAGCAAACCGGGCAGGCGCGCAGCACGGTGCTCGCGCCGATAGTCATCGCGCTCGCCGGCGCGGCGCTCGGCTGGCTGGCGGGCGGCGCGCCAACCGCCTGGAGCGTGCCGCAGATCGACGGCTTTTTGGTGAGCGGCGGGGCGGCGGCTACACCGGAGTTTCTGGCCGTGCTGATCGGCCTCGTGCTCTATACCTCGGCGTTCATCGCCGAAGTGGTGCGCGCCGGCATCGGCTCGGTATCGCACGGCCAAGTGGAGGCCGCCGCCAGCCTGGGGCTCACCAAGGCGCAATCGATGCGGCTGATCATCCTGCCGCAGGCGCTGCGCGTGATCATCCCGCCGATGACCAGCCAGTACCTGAATCTGACCAAGAACTCCTCGCTGGCGGTGGCGATCGGCTACCCGGACGTGGTGTCGATCGCCAACACGGCGATCAACCAGACCGGGCGCGCGGTGGAGTGCATCGCGGTCATCATGGCCGTGTATCTGACGACGTCGCTTGCCACTGCCGCCTTCATGAACTGGTACAACAAGCGCGCGGCGATCAAGGAGCGATGACCTCCTTCATCTCCCTCTCCCACGATCCCTCTCCCGTGATGGTAGAGGGCTGGTTGCTGCGCGCTGCGCGCGGAGGTTGAGCGTGGCCACCGTCTTCGAACCGATCGCCGCGCGCCCGGCACCGGTGAAGACCGAGGGGCCGATCCCTTGGATTCGCGCCAATTTGTTCGGCGACTTCAAAAGCAGCCTCGCCACGCTCGCAATCGCCGCGCTCGCGCTGTATTACCTGCCGGGCTTCTTCGGTTGGGCGGTGACGAACGCCGTGCTGGTCACCGATGCCAACGCCTGCCAGGCCGCGCGCGGCACCGGCGCGTGCTGGGCGGTGGTGCTGGAGAAGTTCCGCCTGATCGTGTTCGGCCGCTATCCGTACGAGGCGCAGTGGCGCCCGCAACTGGCCACCGCGCTGCTGGTGGCGCTGCTCGTCGTCAGTTGCATCCGCTACTTCTGGAAGCCGTGGCTGGCGCTGCTGTGGGCGCTGGTCGTACCGGCGTTCTTCGTGCTGATGGGCGGCGGCCGCTTCGGGTTGGAAGCGGTGCCGACCGATCAGTGGGGCGGGCTGCCGCTGACCATCATGCTCGCAACCTTCGGCATCGTGCTCGCCTATCCGCTGGCGATCCTGGTGGCGCTGGGGCGGCGCTCGCAGTTGCCGGCCATCCGCACGCTGTGCATCGTGTACATCGAACTGGTGCGCGGCGTGCCGCTGATCTCGGTGCTGTTCATGGCGAGCTTCATGTTTCCGCTGTTCATGCCGGTGGGCAAGACGCCGGACGTGCTGCTGCGCGTGCTGGTGGGCATCACGCTTTTTTCCGCCGCTTATCTGGCGGAGGTGGTGCGCGGCGGTTTGCAGGCGATTCCGAAAGGGCAGATCGAAGCGGCACAGTCGCTCGGGCTCACGTACTGGCAAACCCAGCGCAAGATCGTGCTGCCACAGGCGCTGGCGATGGTGGTGCCGGGGATCATGAACAGCTTCATCGCGATCTTCAAGGACACCTCGCTGGTGACCATCGTCTCGCTGTACGAGCTGACCGGTGCGCTCGGGCTGGCCTTGAATTCGGATGCCGACTGGCGGCCGTTCAAGCTCGAGGGGTATCTGTTCATCACGCTGATCTACTTCGCGTTCTGTTTCGCGATGTCGCGCTACAGCCTGTGGATCGAGAGTCAACTGAACCGCAGCCGCAGGCGGTAGACGTTTCCCCTCTCCCTTGCGGGAGAGGGTAGGGGAGAGGGAGAACCCCTCTCCCCTCGCGGGAGAGGGGCAGGGGAGAGGGGCCGATGGTCGATTGGCAGATGCGGAACGCAAAGCGGCTGCGCAGCGAAGCGACCGACGCCGAACGCTTGCTGTGGACCCATCTGCGCGCACATTGTCTGGCGGGTGCGAAGTTCAGGCGACAACAACCGATCGGGCGATACATCGTCGATTTCGTTTGCTTCGAGTCGCGCCTGATCGTCGAGGTCGATGGGAGCCAGCATTTCGAAAGCGCAAGCGACAGAGAGCGGGACGCCTGGTTGCGAGGACGGGGCTACACCGTGCTTCGCTTTTGGAATGGCGAGGTACTGCAGCGAACGGAAGCGGTGCTCGAGCGAATCGCTTCGAAACTGACACCCCTCTCCCCTTACCCCTCTCCCGCAAGAGGAGAGGGGAACGCATTAGGGCTGCGCCGATGAACGCTGACAACATCATCACCTTCGAGAAGGTGAACAAGTGGTACGGCAACAACTTTCACGTGTTGCGCGACATCGACCTGGCGGTCAAGCGCGGCGAGCGCATCGTGATCTGCGGGCCGTCCGGTTCCGGCAAATCCACGCTGATCCGTTGCATCAACCGGCTCGAGGAGCATCAGGAGGGTCGCATCGTCGTCGACGGCGTCGAGCTGACCGACGACGTACGCGCGATCGAGAAGGTGCGCAAGGAAGTCGGCATGGTGTTTCAGCAGTTCAATCTGTTTCCGCACCTGACGGTGCTGGAGAACCTGACGCTGGCGCCGATGTGGGTGGGCAAGCTGCCGAAGAAAGAGGCCGAGGAGCGCGCGCTGCAGCAACTGGCGCGCGTGCGCATCGCGGAGCAGGCGCACAAGTATCCGCTGCAGCTGT
>DATLZG010000325.1:0-6093 GCA_035574095.1 Burkholderiaceae bacterium
GGGCGGGCGCCCGCCGCGGCGGCGCGCACGATCACTGCGGGCGGGCGCCGTTTCCATGCCCGGCGCCGTTTTCCGCCGCCCGCGTTACGCGTTACGCTAGCCCGCACGATGAAAGGGCCACCGCGAACGTCATGGCCATGATCCGGGACCAGATCGCGTCGTCCCTCGCCGGGCGCAGTGCGCTCGGCTTGGCCGCGGTGCTCGCGGCGACGATCGTTGCGCAGCTCTGGCAGACGCTCGCGCCGGGCACGCTCGGCGAAGCGCTGCCGCGCTGGCTGCCGTGGACGCAGGCGGGCGCCGGCGCCGGGCTGGCGGCGCTGGTGCTGTGGCAACTGCGCGCGCTGCGGCGTACGCGCAAGCAAGCCCGGCGCCTGGCGGACGGGTTGTCCGGATTGCCGGTCGGCGTGGCGCTGTGGGACGAGGACGACCGGCTGATCGTCTGCAATGACGCCTACCGCGCACTGTTCCCGGAGATCGGTACGCTGCTAATGCCGGGGGCGCGCTACGAGGAGTTGAGCCGGCGTTACTACGACGTGGCGCCCGCCGACGCGATCGCGGGGCGTTCGGCCGATCAGTTCGTCGCCGACGCCGTGTCCCGTCACAAAGGGCAGGCAGGCGGTAGCGTGCTACGCCCGCACAACGGCGGCTGGCTGCTGATGGACGATCGGCCGATGGCCGGCGGCGGCGTGGTCAGCCTGCGCATCGACGTCACCGATCGCGAGGCGGCGCACGCGCGGCTACGCGAAAGCGAAGAGCGCTTCCGCGCGCTGACCGCGCTCGCCACCGAGTGGTATTGGGAGACGGACGCCGATCTTTGCTTCACGCTGATCCACGGTCCGCGCGCCTATCTGGACAAGGCGCGCGAGCGGCTGCTCGGCCGCTCGCTGCTGTGGCTTGCGCAGGCTCCGCGCATGCAGACCGACCGCGCACGACTGGAGGGCCTGACGCAGCGGCGCGAGGCATTCCGCCGGCTGGCGTTCCGCTATCAGTTCAAGAACGGCAGCGTCGTGTACTACGAGACTTCGGGCGAACCGGTGTATCGCGACGGCGCTTTCGTCGGTTACCGCGGCCTGACCTGGGACGTCACCGAGCGCGAGACGCTGATCGCGCAACTGACCGAGAGCGAGGCGCGCTTCCGGGCGCTGACCGAGCTGTCGTCCGATTGGTACTGGGAGACCGACGAGCAGCACCGCTTCACCAGCATCCGCCAGGGCGCCGCGCGCTCGCTGCCGGTGCCGGAGGCGGAACTTCTGGGGCGTTGCCGCTGGGATCTGCCCGGCGATCCGGTCAATCCGCCGACCTGGGACGAGCACCGCGCGCAGCTCGCGGCGCGGCGGCCGTTCCGCGATCTGATCGTGCGCCGCTTCCTGCCGGACGGCACCGCGGTGTTCACGCTCACGGCCGGCGATCCGATCTTCGACGACGGCGGCAACTTCATCGGCTATCGCGGCATCGGCAAGAACATCACCGAGCAGGTGCGCGCGCAGGAGCGCATCGAGCGGCTGGCCACGCTTGACCCGCTGACGCAACTGCCGAACCGGCAGACGTTCGACGAGCGCGCCGGCCGGGTGCTCGCCGACGCTTACGCGCACGGCCGCTCGTGCGCGCTGCTGTTCGTCGATCTGGACAACTTCCGACTGCTGAACAACGGCTACGGTCATCGCGTCGGCGATCAGGTGCTGGCCACCGTCGCCGCGCGCATCAAAGCCGCGCTCGGCGAGCCGCATCTGGTCGGGCGGCGCGGCGGCGACGAGCTGGTGGCGTTGCTGGTGGATCTGCCGCGCGCCGAAGTGGCGGTCGAGACCGCGCGCGCGCTGAATGCGGCGATCGCCGAGCCGGCGCGCGTGCTCGGGATGGAAGTGAACGTCACGTCGTCGATCGGGATCGCCTACTTTCCGCAGGATGGCGTGGACCTCGATTCGCTGCTGAACGCCGCCGACGCGGCGATGTACCAGGCAAAGGAGAACGGACGCCGCACCTACGCGCTGTACACGCCGACCGTGGCGCGCCGCGTCGACTTGCGGCTGCGGCTGGAGCAGCGGCTGCGCAAGGCCGTGGAGACGCGCGACTTCAAGCTGTTCTATCAGCCGCTGGTGTCGATGGCCGACGGCAAGATGATCGGCGCCGAGTGTCTGGTGCGCTGGAAGGATGCCGAGCTGGGCGAGATTTCGCCGGCGGAGTTCATTCCGATCGCCGAGGAAAGCGGCCTGATCATCGGTCTGGGCGACTGGGTCGTGCGCGAGGCGTGCCGTGCGCGGCAGGTGTGGCGCAGCCTCGGCCTGGATGTGCCGCCGCTGGCGATCAACGTCTCCGGCGTGCAGTTGCGTCAACTCGGCTGCGTCGAGCGTCTGCTCGACGTGCTGGCGGAGTTTCACGTCGCGGCCGGCGAAATCGAAGTCGAGGTGACCGAGACCGGATTGCTCGATACGTCGGCCGTGTCGCGCGAGAACCTGGTACGCCTGCGCAACGCCGGCGTCAAGCTGGCGCTGGACGACTTCGGCGTCGGCTTTTCGTCGCTGGCCCACCTGCGCGATCTGCCGATCCAGCGGCTGAAAATCGATCGCAGTTTCACGGTCGAGTGCATGCGCGACGCGCGCACGCTGACGATCGTCAAGGCGGTGGTGGAGATGGCGCGCTCGCTCGGCATCAATGTCACCGCCGAAGGGATCGAAACGCAGGCGCAGCAGACGTGGATGCAGCACCTCGGGTGCGATTCCGCGCAGGGCTTTCTGTTCGCGCGTCCGATGCCGGCCGAGGAGTTCCTGAAGCTGTTCCTCGACCGCCGCGGCGTCGGCCGCGAACGTTCGCTGATGCATTGAGTCCGGAGTCGGGAGTCCCGGAGTTCGGCGCCAACCGCGCCGCCGGCCTCCCTGTCCACTCCCGACTCCAACAACCGACTCCCCACTCCCGACTCCCGACCCTCCCATGTCAGAACAGCAGACTCTCTTCAACCCGCAGGACGACAGCGAAGCGCTCGCGCTGGCGACCTTCGCCAGCCGCGCGTATCTCGACTACGCCGTGTCGGTGGTCAAGGGCCGCGCGCTGCCCGACATCGCCGACGGGCAGAAGCCGGTGCAGCGGCGCATCCTGTACGCGATGCACCAGATGGGACTGGGCCCCGGTGCCAAACCGGTGAAGAGCGCGCGCGTGGTCGGCGACGTGCTCGGCAAGTTCCATCCGCATGGCGACGCCGCCGCCTACGACGCGCTGGTGCGCATGGCGCAGGACTTCTCGCTGCGCTATCCGCTGATCGACGGCCACGGCAACTTCGGGTCGCGCGACGGCGACGCGCCGGCGGCGATGCGCTACACCGAGGCGCGGCTGACCCCGATCGCGCGCCTGTTGCTGGACGAGCTGGACGAGGGCACGGTCGATTTCGCTCCCAACTACGACGGGGCGTTCCAGGAGCCCAAGCTGCTGCCGGCGCGGCTGCCGTTCGTGCTGTTAAATGGCGCCTCCGGCATCGCCGTGGGGCTGGCCACCGAGATCCCGTCGCACAACCTGCGCGAAGTGGTGGCCGCGCTGCACGTGTCGTTGCGCGATCCGCAGGCGGATCTCGACGCGCTGCTCGCGGTGCTGCCGGGACCGGATTTCCCGGGTGGCGGGCAGATCATCTCCGCGCGCGACGAGATTCGCGAGGTCTACGCCACCGGGCGCGGCAGCCTGAAGGTGCGCGCGCGCTACGCGTTCGAGGAGCTGGCGCGCGGCCAGTGGCAACTGGTCGTCACCGAGCTGCCGCCGAACACGTCGGCGCAGAAGGTGCTGGAGGAAATCGAGGAGCTGACCAATCCGAAGGTCAAGCCGGGCAAGAAGTCGCTGACCGCCGAACAGCAGCAGACGCGCGCGCTGGTGCTGTCGCTGCTGGAGTCGGTGCGCGACGAGGCCGGCAAAGAAGCCGCGGTACGGCTGGTGTTCGAGCCGCGCACCTCCAAGGTCGACCGGCAGGAGTTCGTCAACATGCTGCTCGCGCACACCTCGATGGAATCGAGCGTGCCGGTCAACCTGGTGATGATCGGCCGCGACGGCCGCCCGCGGCAGAAAGCGCTGCCGGAGATCCTCGCCGAGTGGATCGAGTTTCGCGTCGACACGGTGCGCCGGCGCACGCAGCACCGTCTGGACAAGGTTCAGGACCGCATCCACATCCTCGAGGGCCGGCAGCAGGTGCTGCTGAACATCGACCGCGTGATCAGGCTGATCCGCAACGCGGACGAGCCGAAGCCGGAGTTGATGAAGGCGTTCGGCCTGACCGAGCGGCAGGCCGAAGACATCCTCGAGCTGCGGCTGCGGCAGTTGGCAAAACTGGAGGGCATCAAGATCGAACAGGAGTTGGCCGAACTGCGCAAGGATGAAGCGGCGCTGCAGAAACTTCTCGGCTCGCCCGCCGCGCTGCGCAAGCAGGTGGCGAAGGAATTCGACGACGACGCGAAAAGATTCGGCGATGCCCGCCGCACGCTGATCGAGCCGGCCGAGCGCGCCGCGATCGAAGTGAAGGTGCTGGACGAGCCGGTGACGGTGATCGTGTCGGAAAAGGGCTTCGCGCGCGCGCGCAGCGGCCATGGTCACGACGCCGCGCAGTTCACGTTCAAGCCGGGCGACGCGCTGTACGGCGCGTTCGAGTGCCGCACCGTCGACCATCTGATCGCGCTCGGCAGCAACGGCCGCGTGTACACGGTGCCGGTCGCGCAGTTGCCGTCGGCGCGCGGCGACGGCGCGCCGGTGACCTCGATGATCGAGCTGGAGCCGGGCACGCGGCTGGTGGCCTACGTGGCCGGCGCGGCCACGCAACCGCTGCTCGTATCGACCAGCAACGGCTATGGCTTCGCCTGCACGATCGGCGACATGGTGTCGCGGCTGAAGGCGGGCAAGCAGTTCATCGCGGTGGACGAAGGCGCGGTGCCGCTGCGGCCGCAACGGGCCGACCCCGAGCGCGACGACCGCATCGCCTGCCTGTCGGAGAAGGGACGTTTACTCGTCTTCGCTGCGAACGAGATCAAGGCGCAGTCGGGCGGCGGGCGCGGCGTCACGCTGATGGGGCTGGACGACGGCGAAACGATGCTGGCCGCGATTCCGTGCAGCGACTCCGGCATCGTGGTCGCCGGCACCTATCGCAACAAACCGGTACAGCTTGCGGTCGGCGGCGCCGAGCTGGAACAGCACCGCGGCCACCGCGCGCGCAAAGGCACGCTGGTGAAGTCGGGCTTCAAGCCGACGGCGGCGTGGAAGGCTGCGAGCGCGGTCGCATAATCAGCTTTCCGTCGTTTCCAGATCGCCGGCATCGAGCGAGCCGACGGTTTCTTCGAGCCAGACGCGCCACGCGGCAAGCGTCATCGGCGCCACCGTGCATTCGAGGTGTTCCCATCGCACGCGCCAGTTGCCGTCGGCGAGCGGGCTGACGGCGACGCGCGGCAGCGCGCCGAGGCCGAAGCGCTCGATGCGGTCCTCGACCACCGCTTCCGCTTCGCGCGGCGTCAGCGTGCGGTCTTCGCACATAAACCCTCCTGCGAGACGGACCGCGGCTAGCTTAGCTCGCCCAGCCGGCGCAGCAATTCCGCCGTTTCCCCGTCGGCGGGGAAGAACGACTCGATCGCCAGCTCCGACAGCGTGACCTCCACCGGCGTGCCGAACACGGTCGTCGTGCTGAAGAAGCGCAAGGTGCCGAGCGGCGTGGCCAGCACCAGCGGCACGACGACCGACGCCTGGGCCGGCTCGGCCGCCGTCCCCGCGGCGGCCGGGTACGCGCGCAGTTCGCGCAGCAGTTGATCGAGCGCCGCATCGGCGCTGGCGTCGATCTGCTGGCGCAGGCGTGCGAACAGATGCGCGCGCCACTCGGCCAGGTTCAGGATGCGCGGCGCCAGTCCCGCCGGATGCAGGCTGAGCCGCAGCACGTTGACCGGCGGCTCGAGCAGCGTCGCGTCCACTCCGACGAGCAGTCGCTGCACGGCGCGATTGGCGGCGAGAAGCGTCCAATGGCGATCCACCGCCAGCGCGGGATAGGGCTCGTGCGCGGCCAGCAACTGCTCGACGGCCGCGCGCGCGGCGGCCAGCGCCGGATCGTCGAGCCGACGCTGCGGGTACAACGGCGCGAAGCCGGCC
>DATLZG010000326.1:0-7298 GCA_035574095.1 Burkholderiaceae bacterium
CGATCACGACGAAGGCCGCGGCGGCGACCTGCGATGCGTGCAGGCGCGTGGCGAGCACGAACGGCACCAGCACCCAGAACGCGTACAGCTCCCACATGTGGCCGAAGTAACCGAACGCGGAGGCACGCACCTTGCGGTCGGTGACGATGACCGCCAGCGCCTGCGGGCGCAGGCGCGCGGCGCGTGGCAGATGCGGACTGTCGGGCACCAACAGGTACATCATCAGTCCGCCGCCGGCCGCGATCGCCGCCACCGCGAGCATCAGCGACTGCCAGGGCCAGGCAGAGCCCAGCGCGCGCAGTCCGTGCGGAGCGGCCGTGCCGAGCACCAGCGCGCCGATCAGAAAGCCGAGCGCGGCGCCCAGCCCGCGCGCATACCAGCCGGCGGCGATTTTCATGCCGACCGGATAGATGCCGGCCAGAAAGAATCCGGTGGCGAAGCGCAGCGCGGCGAGCGCCGCCAAGTCGCGGGCTAGCACTGCGGCGGCGGCGGTGCAGGCCGCGCCCGCGAGCGAGCACAGCAGGAACACGCGGCGCGGCGAGAAACGATCGGCGATCGCCGCCAGCGCGAAGGCGAGCGTGCCGGCGATGAAACCCAGTTGCACTGCCGAAGTCAGCGTGCCCACCGCTTCCACCGGCAGGTCCCAGTCGCGCTGCAAATCGGGCATCACGGCGTTGACCGCGAACCACAGCGCGGTGCCGGCGAGCTGCGACAGCACGATCGTCGGCAGGATGCGGCGCGGCACGCGCGCTTCGTCTCTGGTCATCGCGCCACTGTAACCGCTCGCCGGGCCGTAGACTGACCGCGTCTCGCACGAGGCTGACCGATTGAGCACCCCGAGCGCATCACCCGCACTCGACCACGCGCTGGCATCGGGCATCGCCTGGACGGCGGCGCTGCGCTGGCTGGCGCAGCTGATCTCCTGGGTGGCGACGCTGTATGCGGCGCGGCTGTTGGCGCCGGCCGACTACGGCTTGATCGCGATGGCGACGCTGGCGATCGGGCTGGCGCGCATGGTCGAGGACTTCGGGCTCGACGCCGTGCTGGTACAGGATCGCAGTATCGACGCCGAGCAGCGCGCCCGGCTGGCCGGTTTCCTGCTGCTGATCGCGGTCGCGCTCGCTGCCGCTTACCTGCTGCTGGCGCCGGCGATCGCGGGCTTTTTCGGCGAACCGCAGGTCGCGGCGATCATCATGGCGCTGAGCGCGCTGATGCTGACCGACGCGCTGCAGGTCGTGCCGCGCGCGCAGCTTCAGCGTGAACTGCAGTTCGGCCGACTGGCGCTCGCGACGTTCGTTCAGGCGCTGGTGACCGCTGCGGTATTGGCCGGCGCGGCGACGGCGGGGCTCGGCTACTGGGCGCTGGTGCTCAACTCGCTCGCCGGCGCTGCCGCGATCACGCTGCTGCTGGTCCTGTGGCGTCCGTTCGCCATCGCTTGGCCGCGCGACGTGCGCACGTTGGCGCGGCCGCTGTTGCAGGGCTGGCGGCTGCTCGCCGCGCGCATCGCCTGGTACGGCTACACCAATGCCGATCAGACGATCGTCGGCCGCATGCTCGGCAAGGACGCGCTCGGCGCCTATTCGTTCGCGGTCACGTTCTCCACGCTGGCGCAGCAGGAGATCGGTTCGGTGATCAGCCGCGTCGTGCCCGGTGTCTTCTCCGCCGTGCAGGACCGACGCGAAGAGCTGCGGCGCTACTTCCTGCTTCTGACCGAATTGCTGACCGTGTTCACGTTTCCGGTATCGATCGGCACCGCGCTGGTGGCCGATCTGGCGATTCCGCTCGTGCTCGGCCCGCAATGGGACGCCGTGGTCGTGCCGCTGCAGTTGCTGTGCGTATATGCCGCCTATCTCTCTTCGCAGACGCTGATGGGGCATTTGCTGCTGTGGACCGGGCAGTTTCGCGCCAACCTGTGGCTGTCGGTACTCGCGGGCGTGGGGATGCCGCTCGCGCTGCTGGGCGCGGTGAACTTCGGGCTGGTCGGCATCGGTTGGGCGTGGGTGGTGGTGTATCCGGTACTCAACATCCCGCAGTTCTACCTCGCGTTTCGCACCGTGCGGGTCACGACCCGCGACTGGCTGCGGGCGGTAGGCCCGGCGCTGGCAGGGTGTGCGGCGATGGCGCTCGCGGTATTCGCGGCACGCGCCGTCGTTCCCGACGGCTGGCCGATCGCCAAGACGGGCGCCGCCATCGCGGTCGGCGCGCTCGTATACGCGGCCGTGATCTGGTTCGGCTTCCGGGCGCGCGTGCACGCGATGTTCGACCTCGCCCGCGCGCTGCGCACGCGCACTTGAATTGCCGCGCGCGGCTGCCTACAGTGTGCGCCGGAACGATTGGAGCAGACGATGCGCACCCTGACCGAACAGCTTGCCAACTATGCCGCCTATCACCGCGACCGCCGCAACATCGCGACCCACTTCGTCGGCATTCCGATGATCGTGTTCGCGGTGTGCGTGCTGCTGGCGCGGCCGACGTTCGCGCTGCCCGGCACGGCGCTCGTGATCCATCCGGCATGGCTCGTCGGTGCTGCGGCGGCGTTGTTCTACTTGCGGCTGAGCCTCGGCTACGGGCTGGCGATGACCGCGCTGCTCATCGTCTCGCTGCTGGCGGCAAGCCGCGTGGCGGAAGGCTCTACCGCCGTGTGGCTGGGCACCGGGGTCGGCCTGTTCGTTGTCGGCTGGATCGTGCAGTTCGTCGGCCACTACTACGAAGGGCGCAAGCCGGCGTTCGTCGACGATCTGATCGGCCTGCTGATCGGGCCGCTGTTCGTGGTTGCCGAGATCGCATTCGCGCTCGGTTTGAGCCGCGATCTGAAGCGCGCGATCGAAGCGCAGGTCGGGCCGACGCTGATCCGCCGCCGCGGCGCTCAGGCCGCCTGAGCGGCGGCGCCGCGTTCCTCGGCCGCCAGCCGGCGGATGTAGACGACGAAATCCGGATCCTCGCCGATCAGCAGCCGCTCGAAGTTGGCGTAGAAGTCGTCGCGCCGCAGCCATTCGCGCATGAAGTCTTCCCATACGGCCCAGCGCCGGCGCTGCCGTTCGGTCATGTCGGGCTGCCAGGCGGTCAGATACGCGCGCTCGAACAGCGTCATCAGCATGTCGAAGATGATCAGCATCCGTTCGCGCTGCTCGGGCGTGAGGTCGGCGGTGGCCGCCTGCGTGGTCAGGTGCAGGTCCGGGTTGTCGATCACCACCTTCAGGAAGTCCGTGTAAGCGTTCGACAGCAACTGGTAGACCTCTTCTTCCTCGTTGATGCGCTCCTTGCGCTGCTCGTAGACGAAGGTGAAAAGCGCCAGCGGCAAGCCGAGCGCGGTCACGATGTAGCTCGCCAGTTCCCAGAAATCGCGATCCAGCCAGTTCATACGATGGCCAACGGCTGTTTGGAGCGCGGCGGCGGATAGGCGCGGTCGATCTCGGCCAGCGCGGCGGGCGGCAGTTCGAGTGCGGCGGCGGCGAGGTTCTCGCGCAGGTGTTCGGCGCGCACCGCTTTCGGGATCGCGATCACGTCCGGCTGCCGCAGCACGAACGCCAGCGCCACCTGCGCGGCGCTGGCGCCGATGCGCCTGCCGATCGCGGCCAGCGCCGCATTGTCGGCGGCGGCGCCGCCATCGATCGGGCAATACGCCATCAACGGCATCCGGTGCCGGCGCAGTGCCGGCAGCAGATCGAATTCGACGCCGCGCCGCGTGACCGAGTAGTAGACCTGATCCACCGCGCAGCGCTCGCCGCCCGCCACCGCCAGCAGGTCGTCCAGGTCGGCGACATCGAAGTTGCTGACCCCCCAGTCGCGCACCTTGCCGGCGGCGCGCAGCGCTTCGAAGCCGGCGACGGTCGCCGCCAGCGGGTGGCTGCCGCGCCAGTGCAGCAGGTAAAGATCGAGGTAGTCGAGCCCGAGCCGCCGCAGGCTGCGCTCACAGGCCTGAACCACACCCGCCCGCGAGGCGTTGTGCGGGTAAACCTTGCTGACGATGAACACGTCTTCGCGCCGCACCTCGCCGGCGGCGATGGCGCCGCGCACGGCCTCGCCGACCACTTCCTCGGCGCCGCCGTCGCCGTACATCTCGGCGGTGTCGATCAGCCGGTAACCGAGCGCGAGCGCCGTGCGCACCGCCTCGACCTCGCGGCGCCGCGTCCGCACGGCTTCGCCCATGCGCCAGGTGCCCAGCCCCAGCGCCGGAACGCGGCGGCCGTCCGGCAGGGACACGGTCTTGTTCTTCATCGCGCGAACGATAGCGCGCCGGCGGCGCGCGCCGCCGCTACCGCGGCGAACCGTAGGAGCGCAGCCCCTCGAGGTCCTCGATCACGATCGCGCCGTATTCCACGCGCAGCAGGCCGGCGCGCTGCAGCCGTTGCAGCGACTGGTTCACGCGCTGGCGCGAGATGCCGGCCAGATAGCCGATTTCCTCCTGCGAGACCTCCAGCTTGCGCTCGATGCCCGGGTGCAGGATCGGATTGAAGAGCTGCGCCACACAGCGGGCCACGCGTTCGTCCGGACCCAGCAAACGCTGCGTCTCCAGCATGCCGATGAACTGGCCGAGCCGTTCGTTCAACTGCACCAGCAGGAAGCGGTTGAACGGGATACTGGTGTTCAGCAGCCATTCGAAGGTGCGGCGCGGCACGCGCACGATGCGCGATGCGCGCAACGCGACGATGTCGTAGCGGCGCGGTTCGGTTTTCAGCAGGCTGCCCTCGCCGAACCATCCGCCCGCGGGTATACCCGTGAACGTGGAGGTCTTGCCGTCCGCGGTGGCGACCATCATCTTGACAAAGCCCTCCAGCACGCCCAGCCAGGCGTCGACCGCCTCCCCCTTGCGGCACACGTAGGCGCCGGCCGGTACGCAGGATTCGCTGGCCTCGGCCGCAACGCGCGCCAGCTGCTCCGGCGTCAGCTGCGATCCCCAGCGCGTCGCCGCCAGTTCCTGCTGCAGTGATCCCCTCGCCATCGCGGGCCTTGTTTGCGGATGCAACATTGTCACCGGAACGACAGCACGGCGACCGGGCAAGCCGCTAGCGTGCGCCACCCGTCGCGAAAGAACGATCGCGCCTCGCCTTGCGTCAAAGGCCAAAGCGCGTAGTCTAGATTTCGCGTGGGCGCGCCGCCGGTCCGGAAGCGCGGGCCAAATTAACCGGACCGAGGCTCAGCCCCCCGAGGAGACACGTGGAAGCCGCCGCCGCTGCGACTGCCGCCGATACGTTTCCGCGCCTGCTGCTGGCGCACGCGCGGCTGCGTCCCGACCATCCGGCGCTGCGCGAAAAGGATCTCGGCATCTGGCAGACCTGGACCTGGGCGCAGGTGGCCGACGAGGTCAAGCGGCTTGCGGCCGGGCTGCACGCGCTCGGCTTCAAACGCGGCGACCACCTGGCGATCGTCGGCGAGAACCGCCCGCGGCTGTACTTCGCGTTGATGGCTGTGCAATCGCTCGGCGGCGTGCCGGTGCCGCTGTACCAGGACGCGATCGCCGCCGAGATGGTGTACGTATTCGAGAACGCCGAGATCGAATTCGCGATCGTCGAGGACCAGGAGCAGGTCGACAAGATGCTCGAGGTGCGCGCGGCGTGGCCGCGGCTGCGCTCCATCGTGTACGACGATCCGCGCGGCCTGCGCCACTACGACCAACCCGGCCTGCTGCCCTTCGAGGACGTGCTGCGCAAGGGCGCAGAGGTGCTGGCGCGCCGGCCGACGCTGGTGGACGAGGAGATCGCCAAGGGACGGGCGGAGGACACGGCGGCGCTGTTTTACACCTCAGGCACCACCGGCAAGCCAAAAGGGGTGGTGCAGACCCATCGCGCACTGATCGACCGTTCGCGCGCCTGCGCCGAAATGGAGGGCCTGACCGCCGACGAAGACGTGCTCGCCTACCTGCCGCTGGCCTGGATCGGGCAGAACATCTTCTCTTACGCGCAGGCGCTGGTGACCGGCTACACCGTCAATTGTCCGGAGTCGCCGGCCACCGTCACCAACGACATGCGCGAGATCGGCCCCACTTATTACTTCGCTCCGCCGCGCGTATTCGAGGGGCTGCTGACCCAGGTGATGATCCGCATGGACGATGCGGGCTGGATCAAGCGCACGATGTTCCATTACTTCATGGAAGTGGCGCGCCGGGTCGGCGGCCGCATCCTGGACCGCAAGCCGGTCCCCATCTTCGACCGACTGCTCTATGCGCTCGGCAACGTGCTGGTGTACGGACCGCTGCGCAACGTGCTGGGAATGAGCCGCGTCAAAGTCGCCTACACGGCGGGCGAGGCGATCGGCCCCGACCTGTTTTCCTTCTACCGCTCGATCGGCATCAACCTGAAGCAGTTGTACGGCTCGACCGAGACCGCGGTGTTCGTCTGCGTGCAGCCGAACGGCCAGGTCAAGCCCGACACGGTCGGCCCGCCGGTGGCCGGCGTGCAACTGAAGATCCGCGACAATGGCGAGATCCTGGTTAAGAGCCCGGGGCTGCTGAAGGAGTACTACAAGAACCCGCAGGCCACCGCCGAAGTGCTGGATGCCGACGGCTGGTATCACACCGGCGACGCCGGCTACATCGACGCCGACGGACATCTGCACATCATCGACCGCGCCAACGACGTCGGCAAACTGGCCGACGGCACATTGTTCGCGCCGAAGTACATCGAGAACAAGCTGAAGTTCTTCCCGTACATCAAGGAGGCGGTCGCTTTCGGCCACGGCCGCAGCGAAGTGACCGCCTTCATCAACATCGACTACGAAGCGGTCGGCAACTGGGCCGAGAAGCGCGGGCTGCCGTACGCCGGCTACATCGACCTAGCGGGCAAGCGCGAGGTCTACGACCTGATCGCCGAGTGCGTCGAGAAGGTCAACGCCGATCTGGCGGCCGACGAGAAGCTCGCCAACTCGCAGATCCACCGGTTCCTGATCCTGCACAAGGAGCTCGATCCGGACGACGACGAACTGACCCGCACGCGCAAGGTGCGGCGCCGCTTCATCGGCGACAAGTACGCGGTGCTGGTCGATGCGCTGTACGCGGGCAAGAAAGAGCAGTACGTCGAGACGCAGGTGAAGTTCGAAGACGGCCGCACCGGCAAGATCGCGGCCACGCTCGCGATTCGCGATGCCAAGGTGTTCCGCCCGCTGGCGCGGGCGGCGTGAGCGTCGCGACGGGGCCGACGATGGCGATGAAGGCAAAAGCCAAAGGCTGGGTCGCAGTGGCGGCGTTGCTGGCGGGCGTGCCGCTGGCCGCCTTTGGGCTGGCTGGCGGCGGAGCGTTGCTTGCGGCTGCCGGGTTGGCGCTGGTGCTGGTGTTCTGGTTTCTGGCCTGGCAATGGCTGGCC
>DATLZG010000327.1:0-2113 GCA_035574095.1 Burkholderiaceae bacterium
CGCGCGCGGTGGTCGGCTACGCGATCGGCCTGATCGGGCTGATCGCGGTCAAGATCTTGGCGCCGGGCTTCTATGCGCGGCAGGACGTCAAGACGCCGGTGCGCATCGCGATCGGCGTGCTCGTGGCGACCCAGCTCGGCAACCTGGTGCTGGTGCCTTGGCTCGCCCACGCCGGCCTCGCGGTATCGGTCGGACTGGGCGCGTGCGCGAACGCGTTGCTGCTGTATCGGGGCCTGCGGCGCGAGCGGCTTTACCGGCCGCAGCCGGGCTGGGGCGGCTTTCTGCTGCGGCTGGCAGTGGCGCTGGCGCTGCTGGCGGCCACGCTATCGGGGGTGAACGCGCTGGTCGACTGGCGCGCGCTCGGCGCCGCCTGGCCGCTGCGCGCGGCGCTGCTCGCGGCGGCGATCGCCGCCGCGATGGCCGTGTACTTCGGCGCGCTGTGGGTACTCGGGTTCCGGCCGCGCGACTTCACGCTGCGCGGCTGACGGCTCAGACCAGCTTCAGCATCGCCTCGGCGCTGCTGACTTCGAACTTGCCCGGCTGCTCGACGTTCAGCGCCTTGACGACACCGTCCTCGACCAGCATCGCGTAGCGCTGGCTGCGCACGCCCATGCCACGGGCGCTCAGATCGATGTCGAGGCCGAGCTTCTTCGTGTACTCGGCCGAGCCGTCCGCCATCATGCGGATCTTGCCGGTGGCTTTCTCGTCGCGGCCCCAGGCGCCCATCACGAAAGCGTCGTTGACCGACAGACACCAGATCTCGTCCACGCCCTTGGCCTTGAACGCATCGTAATGCTGCAAATAGCCGGGCACGTGCTTGGCCGAGCACGTCGGCGTGTACGCGCCGGGCAGGCCGAAGATGATGATCCGCTTGCCCTTGACCAGATCCGCGACCTGAAATGTGTTCGGGCCGATCGAGCAGCCCGCGGTTTCGACCTCGATGTACTCCTGCAGCGTGCCGTCCGGCAGCCGGTCTCCGACCTTGATCGCCATACGCTCCTTCTCCTACTTCGGTTGCATGCGAATCGCGCCGTCCAGGCGGATCGTCTCGCCGTTCAGCATCGCATTTTCCAGGATCGCTTTGACGAGATGGGCGTACTCGTCGGGACGGCCCAGGCGCGATGGGAACGGTACCTGCGCGCCGAGCGACTGCTGAACTTCGGGCGGCAGCCCTTGCATCATCGGCGTCTCGAACAGCCCGGGCGCGATGGTGACGACGCGAATCCCGCTGCGCGCCAGGTCGCGCGCGATCGGCAGCGTCATTCCGACCACGCCGCCTTTCGAGGCCGAGTAGGCGGCCTGGCCGATCTGGCCGTCGAACGCCGCCACCGAGGCGGTGTTGACGATCACGCCGCGCTCGCCTTCGGCGTTCGGTTGCTGCTTCGCCATCGCGTCGGCCGCGAGGCGGATCATGTTGAACGTGCCGATCAGGTTCACATTGATCACGCGCGCGAACGATTCCAGCCTGTGCGGGCCGTCCTTGCCGACCGTCTTCTCGCCGATCGCGATACCGGCGCAGTTGACCAGTCCGCGCAGCGTGCCCAGCTCCAGCGCCGCCGCGACCGCCGCCTTGCCGTCGGCCTCGCTCGTCACGTCACACTTGACGAATCTGGCCTGCTCACCGAGCTCGCGCGCCAACGCTTCTCCTTTGTCCGCTTGCACGTCGGCGATCACGACCTTGCCGCCCGCCGCCGCCAGCATGCGCGTGGTGGCGCCACCCAGCCCCGAGGCGCCGCCGGTGACGATGAATGAGTTGCCGCGTATGTCCATCCGCTTGTCCTCCGTTCGAGTTCCGAGGGCGGAGGATACTGCGCCGCAGGTCGCGAGTTTGCCGGCGTGCGCGCGGGCAGCCGTCCGGTGCGGTCAGCGGATCGAACAGCGCGCGTAGATCCAGATGGCGCCGCTGAAATCGCCGTCGCTGGAAATCCTGGTGCGCAGGCGTACCACCGGCGCCAGGCACGAGGTCGCTTCGATGCCGATGTCGTTCATGAAACCGCGCAGCGCCTCGGAGCGAAAGCCGAGCGCGTAGCGCGGCCGGCCGTAGGCGCCGGGCACGCCGTCGCGCGGGACTTCGATCAGGCGCGCACCGCCCAGCGCCGACTCACGCCGGGGT
>DATLZG010000328.1:0-5660 GCA_035574095.1 Burkholderiaceae bacterium
CTTGCGGCCGTTCACACCGCCGACGGCGTTGATCTCGTCGGCGCGCATCACCAGGCCGTTTCTCGCCTGTTTGCCGAAAGCCGCGATCGGGCCCGACAGGTCCTGGATCGAGCCGACCACGATCCCGGTCTTGGTGATGCCGGGCGATTGCGCCGCGGCGGTGACGGCGGCGGCGGCGAGTGCCGCCGCCGCGAGCAGTTTCAGTGTCATCGTCGGTCTCCTCGTCGTGCCCGGCGTCGCGCCGGGGCTTGTCGCAATGATGACACTTCGGCGGCCGTCAAGCCGATCCGTACATCTCCTCGACCAGCGCAGCGTACTTTTTCTGCACCAGCGCGCGCTTCAGCTTCATCGTCGGCGTCAGCTCCTCGTCCTCGGCCGTCAGGCGGCGGTCGATCAAACGGAACTGCTTGATTTGCTCCACCCGCGCGAACTTCTTGTTGACGCGCTCGACCTCGCCGCCGATCAACTCGACCACCTCGGGCGCGCGCGTCAGGCTCGCGTAGTTCGAAAACGGCACGTCGTGGTCCTGCGCCCACTTCTCGACGTTCTCCTGATCGATCATGATCAGCGCGGTCAGATAGGGCCTGCGGTCGCCGATCACCACCGCGTCGGTGATGTAGGGCGAGAATTTCAGCTCGTTCTCGATTTCGCTCGGCGTGACGTTCTTGCCCCCGGCCGTGATGATGATGTCCTTCATTCGGTCGGTGATGCGGAAATAGCCGTCCTCGTCCACCTCGCCGACGTCGCCGGTGTGCAGCCAGCCCTCGGCGTCGATGGTCTCGGCCGTTTTCTCCGGCTGGTTCAGATACCCCTTGAACACGACCGGGCCGCGGATCAACAGCTCGCCGCTTTCCGCCACCTTCACCTCGCAAAACGGCGCGGCCGGCCCAATCCGGCCGGGCTTGATCTTGTGCGGCGGCGTGGCAGTGGAGGCGCCCACGCTCTCGGTCTGCCCCCAGACCTCGCACATGTGCGCGCCCAGCGCCAGGTACCAGCGCACCAGATCGGGCGAGATCGGCGCGGCGCCGGTGATCAGCAGCCGCGCGCGGTCGATGCCGATCGCGCGCCGCACGTTGGCCAGCGCGACGAACCGCGCGACGCGAAACAGCGCCTTCAGCCAGCCCGGAATCGGCTGCCCGGCGACGTAACGGTCGGCGACGCGATAGCCGACGCCGATCGCCCAGCGGTACACCGCCTGCTGCAAGGCGGTGGCCTCCTTCAACGCGATCGTGATGCCGGAATAGAACTTCTCCCACACGCGCGGCACCGCCACCATCACGGTGGGTGCGATCTCGCGCACGTTCTCCGGCACCGTCTCGGGGTTTTCGACGAAGTTGAGCTTGGTGCCGGTGTACAGGGCGAAGAACGCGCCGCCGACGCGCTCGGCCACGTGGCACAGCGGCAGGAAGGCGATCCGCTCGTCGCTCTCGTCCTGCGCGATGATCGTGTTGTAGCCGCGCACCGTGTAGACGAGGTTGTGGTGCGTCAGCATCGCGCCTTTCGGTTTGCCGGTAGTGCCGGAGGTGTAGATCAGCACCGCCACGTCGTCCGGCTGCGGAATCGCGCTGCGCCGCTCCCACTCCTGCGGATCGGGATAGCGCCGCCCGAGCTCGCGCAGCGCGTCCAGGCTCATCACCTGCGGATCCTGGAAGCGGTGCAGGCCCTCCATGTCGAACACGAAGATCTTGCGCAGCCGCGGCAGGCGCGCGCGCACCTCCAGCACCTTGTCCAGTTGCTCCTCGTCTTCGACGAAGACATAGACCGAGCCCGAGTCGGCCAGCAGATACTCCACCTGCGGCGGCGCGTCGGTCGGGTAGATGCCATTGCTGATGCCGGCGGCGGTCAGCACGCCGAAATCCGCGTACACCCATTCGCGGCGGGTGTTGGAAAGAATCGAGGCGGTCTCGCCCGGCGCGAACCCCAGCGCGACGAGACCGAGCGCGATCTCGCGCACGATGGTGCCGAACTCGCGCCAGGTGGTCTGCTGCCAGATGCCGAGTTCCTTCTGCCGCAACCAGACGGCGTCGCCGCGTTGCCGCACTGCGTTCAGACACATCTGCGCCATCGTGTCGCCCGGCACCACGATGTCGGTGCGCGGGGCGAAGCGCGACAGATCCCAAAGGACGCTCATCGCCAGGTCTTGCGTTTCTTCCAGCGCCGCTCGCCGCGCGCGCCGGTTTCTCTGATGCCGAGGTAGAACTCCTTGACGTCCTCTTTCTCGCGCAGCCGGGCGCAGGAGTCCTCCATCACGATGCGGCCGTTCTCCAGCACGTAGCCGTAATCCGCGGTGGCGAGCGCAAGATGGGCGTTCTGCTCGACCAGCAGGATGGTCGTGCCCTGCTCGCGGTTGATGCGCTGGATGATGCGGAAGATCTCCTGCGTCAGCCGCGGCGACAGCCCCAGGCTCGGCTCGTCCAGCAGCATCAGCTTCGGGCGTCCCATCAGCGCGCGCGAGATCGCCAGCATCTGCTGCTCGCCGCCGGACAGGCGCCCCGCCTCCTGCTGCGCGCGCAGGCGCAGGCTGGGGAAGTAGCCGTAGACGGTCTCCAGATCGCGCGCCACACCGTCGCGGTCGCGCCGCGTGTACGCCCCCATCATCAGGTTGTCGTGCACCGACAGCAGCGGAAACACCTCGCGCCCCTCGGGCACATGGCAGATGCCGCAGCGGACGATGGCGGCCGGATCGCGGTTGTGGATCGCCTCGCCCGCGAAAAGAATCGAGCCTTTCTGGATGTCCAGGATGCCGGAGATGGCCTTCAGCACCGTGGTCTTGCCGGCGCCGTTGGCGCCGAGCACGGTGACGATCGAACCCGCCTTCACCTCCAGGCTCACCCCGCGAATCGCCTTCACCGGCCCGTAGGCGGCCTCGACGTTGGCCAGTTTCAGAATCGGTTCGCTCACGCCGCCGTCCCCAGATAGGCCTCGATCACCGCCGGGTTGGACTGCACTTCCTGCGGCGTACCCAGCGCCAGCACCTCGCCCTGATTGAGCGCCAGTACGCGGTCCGACACCCGGTTCACCAGCCGCATGTCGTGCTCGACCATCAGCACCGTGATGCCTAGATCGTTCTTGATATCGCCGATCCAGTAGGCCATGTCGTCGGTCTCCTCGACGTTCAGGCCCGAGGATGGCTCGTCCAGCAGCAGCAGGCGCGGCTCGGTACACAGCGCGCGCGCCAGCTCGACCACCTTGCGTACGCCGTACGGCAGGCCGGCGACGAGGGCGTCGCGGTAGTGCTGCAGGTCGAGGAAATCGATCACCCGCTCGACGCGCTCGCGAAACTCTCGCTCCGCGCGCCAGGCCGCCGGCGTGAACAGGATTTCCTGCCACAGCCGCGTCTGGCGGTGGCGGTGGCTGCCGATCAGCAGGTTGGCCAGCACCGTCGCGTGCTCGAACAGCTCGATGTTCTGAAACGTGCGCGCGATGCCCAGCCGCGCGATCTCGTGCGGCGGCACCGCCAGCAGGTCGCGGCCGTCGAAAGTCAGAGAGCCCGCACTCGGGTCGTAGATGCGGCTGATCAGGTTGAACACCGAGGTCTTGCCGGCGCCGTTGGGACCGATCAGCGTGAACACTTCGCCCGCGCGCACGTCGAAGCTGACGCCGTTGACCGCGCGCACGCCGCCGAACGACAGCGAGAGGTTGTCCGCCACCAGCAGCGCGCTCATTTGAGCCGCTCCGTCTTCTGGAAAGATTTCTGCCGTTTGAACATGCCGCGCCGGTACAGCGGAAAGAGCTGGAAGTAGGTGCGGATCTTCAGCCAGCGGCCGTACATACCGTACGGCTCCAGCAGCACGACCAGGATCATCACCGCGCCGAAGATCACTGGTTTCAGCCCGGTGGCGTTGGCCAGAGCTTCCGGCAGGAAGTCCTTGATCCAGGACACGAACTGCGGCAGCACGATGATGAAGGCGGCGCCGAAGAACGCGCCGTGGATCGAACCCAGCCCGCCGATCACGATCATCAGCAGCAGCTCGATCGACTGCAGGATCGTGAACTGCTCCGGCGTGATGAAGCGGATCTGGTGCGCGTACAAGGCGCCTGCGACGCCGGTCAGGAAGGCCGAGATCGCGAACGCCACCGTCTTGTAACGGGCCGCCGAGATGCCCATGCTCTGCGCCGAAATCTCCGAGTCGCGAATGGCGACGAAGGCGCGCCCGGTGGGGCTGCGCAGCAGGTTCAGCACCGCCAGCGTGGCGAGCACCGTGAACGTCAGGCAGAGGTAATACAGCGCGGCGGTGGTATCGAACTTGAACCCGGCGATCGCCGGAGTCGGCACCTGCAGCCCCGAATTGCCGCCGGTCACCGATTCCCAGCGCGCCGCCACCTCTTCGACGATGAAGCCGAAGGCCATCGTCGCGATGGCGAGATAGATGCCGCGCACGCGCAGCGCCGGCAGGCCGACGATCACGCCGACCGCCGCCGCCAGCGTGGCGGCGAGCGCCAGCGCGAGCAGAAACGGCGACCCGGCCGCGACCAGCAGCGTGTGCGTATACGCGCCCACCGCCATGAACGCCGCGTGCCCGAGCGAGACCTGGCCGGTGTAGCCGGTCAGCAGCATCAAGCCGAGCCCGACGATGCCGTAGATCGCGACGAACACCAGTTGCGACAGCATGTACTCGGACAGCCACAGCGGCGCGGCGACGAGCGCGACGAGCAGCAGTCCGTACCAGAAACGCTGCCCGCCGTGCTGGGTGAGCGCGATGTCCTGGTCGTAGCTGGTTTTGAACAGAAAGCGCATCAGGGGGCCTTGTCGATCTCACCCGCGGCTGTTGGCCTCGGCGAGCAATTCCCCCTCCAAGCGTTGGAGCGATGCCGCGCCTTACCCACTTGCCGTCCCATCGCCGCCTCACACCCGCTTGCGCGCCGTCTCGCCGAACAGCCCGGTGGGCTTGACGATCAGCATGATCAGAACGACCACGTAAGCGGCGATGTCCTTGAAACCCTCCGGCAGATAGAAGCCCGCCAGCGCCTCCACCACGCCGATGATCAGCCCGCCGACGATCGCGCCCGGCAGCGAACCGAAGCCGCCGACCACCGCGGCCGGAAACGCCTTCAGCCCGATGAAGCCCATGTTGACGTGCACGAACGTGATCGGCGCCAGCAGCAGCCCGGCCAGCGCCGCCACCGCCGCCGACAGCGCCCACACCACGCCGTTCAAGCGCTTGACCGGGATACCCATGTAGTAGGCGGCCAACTGGTTCTGCGATGCCGCCTGCATCGCGATGCCGATCTTGGTGAACCGGAACAGCGCGTACAGAGCCGCGCACAGCACGGCGGTGGCGCCGATCACGATCAACTGCGGCACCGACAGCACCAGAGCCCCGGCGGTGACGGTGGCGAAGCGGTAGGGAACGTCGAGCGCGAAGGTCTCGGTGCCGACGTTCGGCACCATCGTCACCGCGCCGCGCGCCACGTAGCCGAGGCCGATCGTCACCAGCACGATCGCGAACGCCGGCTGGCCGAGGATAGGCCGCAAGATGGCGCGCTCGATCGCCAGCCCGGCGACCGCCATCACCGCCAGCGCCGCCAAGCTGGCGAGCCAGAACGGCCAGCCCAGCCCGGCGTAAGCCGCCAGCCCGGCGAAGGCGCCGAGCATCATCAACTCGCCCTGCGCGAAGTTGACCGTCTCGGTCGCCTTGTAGATGAGGACGAAACCGAGC
>DATLZG010000329.1:0-3511 GCA_035574095.1 Burkholderiaceae bacterium
GCCAGCGCTTCTTGAAACTTAGTCGTGAACTTGTCTTGTCTCATTTAACGTCCCCGGCGTGGCTGGATGCGTCGCTTAGCTATGGCCCGTACGGGGGTTTTCAACCCTCGCCGCATAGAATCCGCCGGCCGTGCGACTAAATCTCCCTGCCGTGCTGCTCGCCCTGTGCCTCGCGGGCCAGACGGCGGCAGCCGAGCTGCCGCCGGCGCGTTTCGTCCTCGCCGAAGCGGCGTCTGTCGAGCTTGAGCCGCTGCTCGAGCGCGTGCTGCAGTCCGCGCGGCTGGCCGATCCGTTCGATCCCGAAGACGACGAGCGGCTGCTGCGCCGGCTGCGCGATGCCGCCATCGATGCCCTCGCCACCGAAGGCCACTTCAGCGCACGCATCGCCGTCGAACCGGACGCGCAGCAGCGCGCGCGCTATGTGCTGCGCGTCGAGCCGGGTCCGCGTGCCCGCGTGGCCGCCGTCGACATCCGTCTGCGCGGCGGCATCGAGGCGCAACCGGCGCGCATTCAGCAGTTGTTGGCTGACTGGGAGCTGGCGGTGGGCGCGCCGTTTCGCGACTCCGTTTGGTCCGCGGCCAAGACGCGCCTGCTGGCGCAGGTGGCGGAGCGCGACTTCGCCGCCGCGCGGCTCGTCGATTCGCAGGCGACCGTCGATGCCGAATCGGCCACGGTCAGCCTGATGGTCGAAATCGACAGCGGTCCGCCGTTCACCGTCGGCGAACTGCAGATCAAGGGCCTGCAGCGCTACGACCCGCAACTGGTCGAACGCTACAACCCGTTCGCGGTCGGCGACCGCTACGACGCGACCAAGCTGCTGGAATTCCAGCGCCGGCTGCAGCAGGCCCCCTACTTCAGCCGGGTCGCGATCGACCTCGACCTCAACCCGGAGGCGCCGGCGCGCGTGCCGATCCGCGTCGAACTCGCCGAAGCCCAGACGAAGCGCGTGTCGTTCGGCGTCGGCTATTCGACCAACACCGGCCCGCGCTTGGAAACCACCTA
Organism: Burkholderiaceae bacterium; assembly: GCA_035574095.1. Lineage (GTDB taxonomy): Bacteria > Pseudomonadota > Gammaproteobacteria > Burkholderiales > Burkholderiaceae_F > JAKANT01. The sequence continues at coordinate 1,003 of DATLZG010000329.1, forward strand.
CCGGCAATCGATCGTGTTCGGCTTCCCGTACACGCTGCATTCCGGCGTTGGCGCCGATCGCACGCGAACGGTGGCGTTCGCCGATCTGCTGCTGCCACCGAAGCCGAACGGCGCCATCGACAGCGTCGGCGGGTTGATCGAAAGCACTGACATCGAAAATGTGCTGACCAAGCGCTGGGCCGTGGGCGTCGCGCGCGCCAATACACGCGACACGACGGTCGCCGGCATCGAAACTCGTCTGGCGCTCGGCTTCCAGCGCGAGCAGCGGCGGCCGAAAATCGGCAACGCGTTCGAACCGCGCACCAACGACGTCCTGTCGAGTACGTATGGCTGGACGCGGCGCACGGTCGATTCGATCACCGACCCCCGGCGCGGCGATGTCCTCGCGCTGCGCGTCGGCGGCGGCTTGGCGCGCTCGGGCATCAGCGACACCTTTGTCTACGGCTACGGCCGCTATCTGCGCTATTTCGAGCTGGGCCGGCGCGACCAGCTGATCCTGCGCGGCGAGGCCGGCCACACCGTGGCCGACGACATCACCCGCGTGCCCAACGAGTTCCTTTTTCGCGCCGGGGGCGCCGGCAGCGTACGTGGCTACGCGTATCAAAGCCTCGGCGCGAAGACCGGCAGCGCGACGCTGGGCAGCCGCTCGCTGGTGACGGGCTCGGCCGAGTACGTGCACTGGTTCAGCGGCCAATGGGGCGGCGCACTGTTCTACGACGTCGGCGACGCCGACGACGACCTGATGGACGTCACTTGGGCCAAGGGCTACGGCGCCGGCGTGCGCTGGAAGACGTTGGCCGGTCCGCTTGCGCTGGACTTCGCGTACGGCGACCGCGAGCGGCGCTGGCGCGTCCATTTCGCGATTTCGATCGCCTTCTGAGCCGATGACGACGTCGCCGCAGCTTGCCCGTCGCTGGCGTCTCGCCGCCGGTTGGGTCGCGCTCGGGCTGATCGCTGTCGCCGGCGCTGCGGCAGCGGTCGCTTGGCTCGTCGGGACATCCACCGGGCTGGCCGCGATCGTGCGCCTCGCGAATGCGCTGACGCCGGTGCGAATCGCAGCCGAGGATCCGCAAGGCTCGCTGCGCGACGGCTTCGCCTTTGCGCGCCTGCGCGTGACGGTGGCAGACACGGAGGTCGAGCTGCGCGATCTGACCGCCCGCATCGCCGCCGTCGGCCTGCGTCCGTGGCGAATCGACTTCGAGACGCTGGCGGCGAGTCGCGTGGCGGTGCACGTGCGCCCGTCCCCGGTCCCAGCGTCGGAACCGCCGCATTCGATCGCAGCGCCGATCGCGGTGCGAGTCGCGCGCCTGCAAGTCGGCGAATTCGCGCTGCGCGTCGGCACTGCCGATGCCGCGCAGGCGGTGGCGGCACGCGAGATCGAGGGCGCGCTGTCGCTCGACCCGGAAGGCTATCGGATCGAACGCGCCGCCTTCGTGTTCGGCCGCGCCGATGCGCCGCTGGCGGCGACGGTCGCAGGCACGGTCGGCGGCATCCGCCCATTCGCGTTGTCGGCGCGCGGCACGCTCGCTTCTCGCTGGCAGGACAAACCCTTGCAGGCATCGCTCGCCGCCGCCGGTTCGCTCGAACGCTTCGACGTGACGGCCAGCGTGGCCGGCGGCGGTGCCAGCGGCATGCTGGCTGCGACTGTCGCCAGCTTCGCCGCGCCCGCGTTGCGGTCGCTGCGCGCCGATCTATCCGGCATCGATCCACGCCTGTGGGCTGCCACGGCCCCGCAGGCCGACCTGCGACTACAGGCGGACCTGGAGCCGCTCGCAGGCGGCTCATTCGGGCTCGCCGGCCGCGCGACGGTGCAAAACGGCATGCCGGGGCCGATCGATGGCGGCCGCATTCCTGCGCGCAGTGCAACCGGTCGCTTGCTTTGGCACGGCGCCGAATTGCGCGTCGAAGACGCCGAGATTCAATTGGTGCGCGGTCGCGCACGGGGCGACTTCGCATCGCAGTTCGGCGCCGCCGCTTGGCAGACCGAGGCGCGCCTGAGCGCCGTGGATCCGTCCGCGATCCATAGCAAGCTGCGGCCGCTGCGCGTAGACGGCCATGTCTCGGCGCGGCACAGCGCGGAAGGGACCGCGATCAGCGCCGATCTGCACCATCGCGGCGACTTCGCCGCCTCGCTCGCGGTGGATCTGCGCGCCACCGCGCGCAGCGTGCAGTTGCAGCGCGCGCTGCTGACAGCGGGCGGCGGCCGGCTCGAGGCAGGCGGCGAGATCGCTCTGACCGGAACGCGCCGCGTGCAACTGAAAGGAACGGCGACCGCACTCGACGCCGCTCGGCTCGTCTCGGGACTGGCCGTGCGCGTCGATGGCGAGTTCGAGATCGATGGTCAATTGCAGCCGCAGCCGAGCGGACGCCTCGACCTGCGGCTGACCGACGGCATGGCTTTCGGTCGCCCGCTCGCCGGGCACGCCGCGCTGAATCTCTCGCCGCAGCAGGAGCTGACCGCCGATCTTGACCTGACCGTGCGCTCCGCGCGCCTGCGCGCCTACGGCGG
>DATLZG010000330.1:0-6793 GCA_035574095.1 Burkholderiaceae bacterium
GGTGAACGAAGCCTACAAGCAGGACTTCGTCAACTACCGCAACGCGGCGGCGAACCCGCCGGCGCCGGAGTACGACGCCGAGGGGCGCCGCAAGAACGAGCAACTGCGGCAGGCCAAGTGGATGAACGACGGCTCCAACCAGCTGATGATCGGCGAGCTAGCGATGTTGCTCGGTCTGGCCACCGGCTCGGGGATGCAACCGGCGCAGGTGAGCAAGGTGACGGAAAAGCTTCGCTACGGGCAGATGAACCCGCACATCGAACACGACACCGTGATCAACCAGATCCTCGTCTGGCTGTTCGAGTGGGGTTACCCGGCAGTCGTCGCGCCCGGCTCCCGCCCACCGGCCGCCAACCAGTTCTACGACGCCGTCGAGAAGGCCGCGCTCGCGGCCTACCAGCGTCGCCGCGGCGGCTGAGCCCGACCGAGGCGCGGTCGGACGCAATGCCGCACGCCGCAACCTGACGCCGCGACGCGCTGCGCGTGCGCGAAGATCGCGGCGCGGCTCGCAACGACTTTCCACCCAGGAGGAGAAGATGAAACGCTGGCTGCTGTCCTTGTGTCTCGCCGCCGCGTCCGCGGTTTCGGCGCAACCGTGTCCGGAGAAGAACATCCTGTACTGGCAGGCGTTCACGCCGGGCGGCGAATCGGATCTTTCGGCGCGCCATCAGCAGATGGTGCTGAAGAAGAAGTGCCCGGCGATCGAAACGATCATCCAGTACAAGCCGGGCGCGGGCGGCGGCCTGATGTGGGCGCAAATCAACCAGCTTCCGGGAGACGGCTACAACATCGTCGGCATCAACCTGCCGCACATCGTGTTCCAGCCGCTCGAAGGCCAGGTGCAGTACAAGACCGACGACATCGTGCCGGTGTTCTGGTTCCACTACACGCCGGATGCTCTGGTCGTGCGCGAGGCGAGCCCGATCAAGAACTTCGACGATTTCGTCAAGGCGGCCAAAGCCAGCCCCGGCAAGCTGTCGCTCGGCGGCTCGGGGCTGAACTCGGCCAACCACGCCGCTCACGAGCGGCTCGATGCCGCGTTCGGCATCAAGACCACCTACATCCCTTACAAGGGCACCGGCGAGATGACGACCGCGGTGCTCGCCGGCCACGTCGACGGCGCGATGACCTACACCGCGTTCGCGGTCAACAACAAGGGCAAGGTGCGCGCGCTCGCGGTGGCGATGGACAAGCGCCACCCGCTGCTGCCGGACACGCCGACCTTCAAGGAGCTCGGCATCGAGTGGGTCGACGGCGCCTACCGCGGCATCGGCATGCCGAAGTCCACGCCGCCCGAGCTGCGCAAGCGCATGTCCGACCTGTGGGCGGCGCTGAACAACGATCCGGAGATGAAGGAGCTGGCGGCCAAGAGCGGCTTCGAACTGATCAACGTCGGCGTCGATCAGATGGACGCGTTCATGAAAGAAAAGGTTCGCCTGTACACCGACGTGGCGAAGAAGATGGGGCTCGGCGGCAAGTAACGCGCCGCCCGCGGTTCAAGTAGCCGTAGAACGCCTCGGTCACGATCCGACCGGATTCGACGCCGGCGAACTGCAGCGTCGCCTGCATCGCCTCGACCATGGCCGGCGGCCCGCTGCAAGTAGGTCGGCGCGGAGAGGTCGCCGCCGGCCCGCTTCAGCAGGTCTTCGCCGACCTTGCCGCGTTCGCGCGCCGGCGCTCAGACGGTCCTGCAAGCGGCGGGCGCTCAAGCGATCTCGAGCACGACCTTGCCGACCGCGCGGCCGGATTCCACCAGTTCATGCGCCTCGGCGATGCGCGCCAGCGGCAGACGCGCGGCGATGTGGTGCCGCAGGCAGCCCTGCTCCAGCCAGCGCATGAGCTGCGCGATCGCCGCCGCGCGATCCTCCGGCGCCAGGTTGTAGACGATGAAGAAGCGCAGCCGCACGTTCTTGACGATCGCGGGGAAAAACGGCACCGCGATCTCCGGCTTGCCGCTGCCGTAGACGACGATGTCGCCTTCCTGCCGCACCGCGGCCAGCGCTTCGTTGACATTGGCGGCGAAGTCGACGTCGATCACGCGGTCCGCGCCTTCGCCGTCGGTCGCCTCCAGAACGCGGGCAGCGACGTCGTCGCTGCGGTAATCGAGCACGAGATCGGCGCCGGCCTGCTCGGCAACGGCCGCCTTGTCCGCGTTGCTGACGGTGGCGATTACCTGCTCGGCGCCGGCAAGCCTGGCCATCTGGATCGCGTAGTGGCCCACCGCGCCGGCGCCGCCGGTCACCAGCACCGTCTTGCCGGCCACGCCGCCGTCCATCCGCACCGCATGCAGCGCGGTGAGCGCGGGAATGCCGAGGCAGGCGCCGACGTCGAACGGCACACTGTCGGGAAGGCGCACCGCCTGCTCGCTCGGCAGCACCACATATTCGGCGGCGGTGCCAAACGGGCGTTTCCACGCCGCGTTCCAGGTCCACACGCGCTCGCCGACGCGCGCACGCGGCACGCCGGCACCGACCGCGTCGATCACGCCCGCCCCGTCGCTATGCGGCACGATGCGCGGAAACGGCAGCGTCTTGGTGCGCAGCCCGGCGCGCGATTTGACGTCCGACGGATTCACGCCCGACGTCGCCAGCTTCACCCGCACCTCGCCGGGACCGGGATCGGGCGTGGGCAGCTCGCCGAGCACGAGCACCTCGCGCGCCGCGCCGGTGCGTTCGTAAAAGGCTGCTCGCATCGTTGCTCCTCGAAGCATCGCTGGCGCCGAGTCTAGAACCTATCTCAAGATCGCCGACGGCCGCGTTGCGACGAGAAGCGGGCGGACACTGGGCGGCGCGCGAAGGCCAGTCGTCGGGGCTACCGGGCGGACCGCCGAGCGCGCCGACACCGCGCACGCCCGCTTATCCTCGCAACCCTGCGGGCCGCGGCCGCCGCGGATTCTGAGATAGGTTCCAGGGCCTGTTTGACCTTCGCTCGGTCCGTGCGCGCCCGGCGACCCATACCGACCCGGCCCACAGTCCCCAGAAAGGACAAGACCCGGCCGAAGCCGGGTCTGGCTTGTTTGAAGCCTGACCTCAATTCAGCGCCGGGGCGCTGACGACCACGCGCTCCAGCGCAACCACCTGCGGGCTGGCGCCTTCGTAGCGGGGCTGCATCGACAGCACCGTCGCACCGAGCACCGTCGCGCTGGCGAGCAGGGCGAGGAAAAAACTGGCGACGCGGGCTTGGGTCGTAGGGGCGAATCGCGCTTTCATGGTCCGTTCCTTTCGTTGCCGTGTTTCGTTTCGATGGGCGCACTGTAGGCAGGACGACGGCGAGGCGCGAGCGACTTGCGACAGAGCGTAAGAATCGTCCCGCGACGGACAGCCGAGTTTCCGGCGCGACGAAAACCGAATCTGCAATCCAGTCCCGCTTTTCGACGCTTCGTCGCCGTGGATCGCACTTCAGCCGGCGCCGCCAGACCGCAACGCCCGCGGGTGCGTCGTGCGACGAACGGTTGGGGTGGCGCGCGGACCGCCGCCACGCCCAGGTGCGGCGGGACGTCGGCCGCGTCCGCGGGCGGCCGCGATTCCGCCTCGGCGCCGGGTCAGCTCACACGTAACGAAAGACGAGCACGCTCAACACCAGGGACAGAAGCGACGCGCCCCACAGCGGCGTTCCGGCCCACGCCAGCCACAGCAGATGGATGTAGGCGGCGGCGAGCAGAGAGATGAACAAACGGTCGCCGCGCGTGGTGACGATACGCAGCACGCCGCGCCGTGGAGCGCCGCCCGGTGAACGCAGTTCCCAGATCGTCATGCCGATCAGCAGCAACCCGATGACGATGAAGAAGACGGCGGTCTGCCAGGTCCATGCCATCCAGCCCAGCCCGGTCGCGGTCGCGGTCGGCGTCATCGCAGCCCCCTGTCAGACGCGGCCGAGGGCGAAGCCCTTGGCGATGTAGTTGCGCACGAAGTAGATGACGAAGGCGCCGGGGATGATCGTCAGCGCGCCCGCGGCGGCCAACAGCCCCAGTTCGTAACCCGAGGTGCTGGCGGTGCGCGTCATCGTCGCCGCGATCGGCTTGGCCGCCACCGAGGTCAACGTTTTCGCCAGCAGCAGTTCGACCCACGAGAACATGAAGCAGAAGAACGCCGCCACCCCGATACCGGCGGCGATCGTTGGGATGAAGATGCGGATGAAGAAGCGCCAGAACGAGTAGCCGTCGAGGAACGCGGTCTCGTCCAGCTCCTTCGGCACGCCGGACATGAAGCCTTCGAGGATCCACACCGCGAGCGGGATGTTGAACAGACAGTGCGCCAGCGCCACCGCGATGTGCGTGTCGAACAGACCGATCGCCGAATAAAGTTGAAAGAACGGCAACGCGAACACGGCCGGCGGCGCCATGCGGTTCGTCAGCAGCCAGAAGAACAGGTGCTTGTCGCCGAGGAAGCGATAGCGCGAGAACGCATACGCCGCCGGCAGCGCCACCGTCACCGAGATCACGGTGTTCATCAGCACATAGGCGAGCGAGTTCAGATAGCCGCCGTACCAGGTGGGGTCGGTGAAGATCTTGCGGTAGTTCTCCAGCGTGAACTGCTGCGGCCACAGCGTGAACGAACCGAGGATCTCGTTCGTGGTCTTGAACGACATGTTCAGCAGCCAGTAGATCGGCGCCAGCACGAACAGGATGTAGACGGCCGGCAACAGCCAACTCAGGCGTCTCATTGCGGTTCGTCCTTCGTCATCACGGTGTAGAACACCCACGACAGCAGCAGGATGATCAGGAAGTAGATCAGCGACATCGCCGCCGCCGGACCGAGGTCGAACTGACCGAGCGCGATCTTCACCAGGTCGATCGACAGCAGCGTGGTGGCGTTACCGGGGCCGCCGCCGGTGAGGACGATCGCCTCGGTGTAGATCATGAAGCTGTCCATGAAGCGCAGCAGTACGGCGATCGTCAGCACGCGCTTCATCTTCGGCAACTGGATGTGGCGGAATACCGCCCAGCGCGAGGCGCCGTCGATCTTGGCCGCCTGGTAGTAGGCGTCCGGGATCGCCGACAGTCCGGCGTAAGCGAGCAGCGCCACCAGCGAGGTCCAGTGCCAGACGTCCATCGCCACCAGCGTGAACCAGGCGGACAGCGGCTGGCGCGTGTAGTTGTAGTCGAAACCGAGCGCGTTCAGCCCGCGCCCGAGCAGGCCGATGTCCGGCAGCGCGAGGATGTTCCACATGGCGCCGACGACGTTCCACGGAATCAGCAGCGGCATCGCCATCAGCACCAGGCACACGGAGGCCCAGAAACCTTTGCGCGGCATCGTCAGCGCGATCGCCACCCCCAACGGCACCTCGATCGCGAGCACGGTCGCCGTGAACAGCAGTTGGCGGCGGAGCGCATCGTGAAAGCGCTCGGAATTCAGGATCTGCTCGAACCACTTGACGCCTTCGAAAAAGAAGACGTTCTCGCCGAAGGTCTCCTGCACCGAGTAGTTCACCACCGTCATCAGCGGGATGACGGCGTTGAACGCCACCAGCACGACCACCGGCAGCACCAGCCACCAGGCCTTCTGATTCGGCGTCTTGGCGCTCATCGCTCAGCTCGCGATCCAACCGTCCGCATACAGTTGGGTGTAAGCGGGATCGAAGCGCACATGGGCACGCTCGGCCGGCAGTGTCGCCCCGTCGCTGACCAGAAGCCGGATCGTCGCCGCGGGATCGGTTTCGGTCGCGGCTTCGACGATGCGAAAGCGGCCGCTGTCGGCGACCTTGACGATACGCACCGGGATGCCGTCCGGCTCCAGGCGTACGAATTCCGGCCGCACGCCGATCTCCAGCCGCGCGCCGGCCGCCGCCGCGCGCGGCGGTGTCGCCAGTTCGATCGGCCGCCCGGCGAAGCGCACGACGCCGTCGTCGAGAGTCGCCGGCAGCAGGTTCATGCCCGGTGAACCGATGAAGTGGCCGACGAAGGTGTGGCGCGGCCGCTCGAAGAGTTCGACCGGCGTGCCGGCCTGCACCACCGTCCCTTCGTTCATCACGATGACCTGGTCGGCGAAGGTCAGCGCTTCGGTCTGATCGTGCGTGACATAAATCATCGTCAGGCCCACGCGCTGGTGCAGCTCCTTGAGCTTGCTGCGCAGCCGCCACTTGAGGTGAGGATCGATCACCGTCAACGGCTCGTCGAACATGATGACGTTGACGTCCTCGCGCACCAGGCCGCGGCCGAGCGAGATCTTCTGTTTGCCGTCGGCGGTCAGCCCGGCGGCGCGCTGCGACAGCATCGGCTGCAGGTCGAGCATCTCGGCGATCTCGCGCACCCGCTTGTCGATCGCAGCCGCCGCGATACCGCGGTTGCGCAACGGGAACGCCAGGTTGTCGTAGACGGTCATCGTGTCGTACACGACCGGAAACTGGAAAACCTGGGCGATGTTGCGCTGGTCGGGCGCGAGGGCGGTCACGTCGCGGTCGCCGAAGTACACGGTGCCTTCGGTCGGCCGCAGCAGACCGGAAATGATGTTGAGCAGCGTGGTCTTGCCGCAGCCCGACGGCCCGAGTAGCGCGTTGGCGCTGCCATCGGCCCACTCGAGATCGACGCGCTTGACCGCCCAGTCGGCGTCGGTGCGCGGTTCGGCGCGATAGCTGTGTCGCAGGCCCTGCAAGCGGATGCGCGCCACTTCGACCCTCACGCGACGCGCCGGCCGTGGCCGTCGAAGTACAGCGACCGCGCCACGTCGAGTCGGAACGCGGCCATCTGCCCGACCGGGAAACTGCGCACGCCGTGCGCCTGCGACACCCAGGTCTGCCCCAGCAGATCGAAGTGCACGACGCTTTCGGAGCCGCTCAGCTCGGCGATCGACACCCG
>DATLZG010000331.1:0-2942 GCA_035574095.1 Burkholderiaceae bacterium
CCGCCGTGAAGCCGTGACCAACTTCGAAGTGGACAAGACCGTGCGCCACGTACGGCAGGCGAGCGGCCAGATCCGCCGTCTGACGGCGGCGGTCGTGGTCAACCACAAGACCGCGCCGGCCGCCGCCGGCGCGCCGGCGGCGCCCACGCCGCTGTCGAAGGAAGAACTGGCCAATATCACCGCGCTCGCACGCGAGGCGATGGGCTTCAACGAGCAGCGCGGCGATTCGCTGAACGTCGTCAACGCGCAGTTCAGCGCGCCGGAGTTCGGTCCGGTCGAACCGGTGCCGCTGTGGAAGCAACCGGATGCGATCGCGCTGGCGAAAGAGGCCGGCAAGGCGCTGCTGTTCCTGCTGCTGACGCTGATCGTCGTGTTCGGCGTCGTGCGCCCCGCCCTGCGCCATCTGGCCGCGCGCCCCCTGCCGCCGGCGCCGGCGGCCGACAACGCCGCGGCGCCCGCGCTGCCGCAGCCGAGCGATCCGAACGCAGCGCAGATGTCGCCGCTCGAGCAGGTGCGGCAGTTGGCGAAGAACGACCCGGCGACCGTGGCCAACGTGGTGCGGGCGTGGGTCGGCTCGGAACCGAAGGGCTCGTGATGCACGCCGCGGGAATCTGACCGATGCAGCTCGACGAAGCCGGGTTGGAGCGGGCGGCGATCCTGCTGATGACGGTCGGCGAGGAGCAGGCCGCCGAGGTCTTCAAGTTCCTGTCGCCGAAAGAGGTGCAGAAGCTCGGCGAGACGATGGCGCGCCTGAAGACGGTGCCGCGCGAAAAGGTCGAGCAGGTCATCGCCGCGTTCAACAAGACCAAGGACGAGCAGTACTCGCTGGTCGGCGACACCGACGCCTTCATCAGCCAGGTGCTGCGGCGCGCGCTCGGCGAAGAGAAGGCGAACATGCTGCTCGACCGCATCCTGCAAGGGCGCGACGTCTCGGGCATCGAAGCGCTGAAGTGGATGGACCCCGGCTCGATCGCGGAACTGCTGAAGAACGAGCATCCGCAGATCGTCGCCTCGATCCTCGTTCATCTGGAGCGCGATCACGCCTCCGAAGTGCTGCGCCAGTTCCCGGAGCGGTTCCGCAACGACGTGCTGCTGCGCATCGCCACGCTGGACGGTATCCAGCCGCAGGCGTTGCAGGAGCTGAACGAGGTGCTGTCCAAGGTTCTGGCCGGCGGCGAGAAGTTGAAAAAGGCGACGCTGGGCGGCACCAAAGCGGCCGCGGAGATCCTGAACTTCCTCGGCACGCAACTGGAGACGGCGGCGGTGGAGGCGATCCGCGAACACGACGCCGATCTGGCGCAGAAGATCCTCGACCAGATGTTCACGTTCGAGAATCTGCTGCAACTGGACGACCGCGCGATCCAGACGTTGTTGCGCGAGGTGCAGAGCGAGAGCTTGATCATCGCGTTGAAGGGCGCCGATCAGGAGCTGCGCGAGAAGATCTTCAAGAACATGTCCAGCCGCGCCGCCGAGATGCTGCGCGAGGACCTGGAGGCCAAGGGTCCGGTGCGCGTCTCCGAAGTGGAGGCCGAACAGCGCGAAATCCTGAAGATCGTGCGGCGTCTGGCCGACGAAGGCCAGATCCAGATCTCCAGTGGCGGCGGCGATGACCAGTTCGTCTAGTTTCGCGTCGGCCTTTGCGGCCCCGCGGTCCGGCGCTCCCGCGCCGGACCGCCGGTTTCCCTCCTGCTGCCTGCTCCCGACTCCCGACTGATCCATGGGCGCTTCCGATCCCAAACAATTCCGCGGCTTCATCCCGAAGGAGCGGCTCGGCGAAACGGTGAGCTGGGAATTGCAGCCGCTCGCCGGCGACGCCGCGCCACGCAGCTCGACAGCGCAAGGAACCGAGCGCGAGCGGCGCGCGTTCGAACGCGGGCGGGCGTTGGGCCGCACCGAGGGCGCGGCCGCGGAGCGCCAGCGCAAGCTGGAGGTGGCCGCACAACTGGAGCGCGTGTTCGCCGAGCTGCGCGCGCGCTTCGCGGAGCTGGAATCGGCCGGTGCCGACGCCCTGCTCGACTGCGCGATCGCGATCGCGCGCCAGGTCGTGCGGCGCGAGATCGCCACCCGGCGCGACGCGCTGCTGCCGGCGGCGCGCGAGGCGGTGGCGCTGGTGGTGGAAAGCCAGACCCACCCGCGCGTGCACGTGAATCCGCAGGACTACGAGACCCTGCGCGCGGATCTGGAGGCCGACGGCCTGTTCAAGGGCTGCCGCTTCGTCGCCGACCCGCAGATCGAACGCGGCGGCTGCCGCGTCGAGACCGCGCTCGGCGAAGTGGACGCCACGGTGCAGACGCGCTGGCAGCGGGTGTTGGCCGCGCTCGGCGTGGAGGACCGATCGATCACGGAGTGAACAGTCGGCCGGTCCCGTCATCCCGAGCGCGGCGAGGGATCTCCAACGCCCGCAACGAGAGAGATTCCTCGTCGCTCGCGCTCCGCGGAACGACACCGGCCGCCACGGCCAACCGATCACGGATCACGGTTCACGGACAACGGACAGCGACCCCATGCTCCCCCGCTTCCTCTCCCAGTGCGCGACCCTCGCCGCTTCCGCGCAGCCGCTGGCAGTGCGCGGACGGCTGACGCGCGTGGCCGGGCTGGTGATGGAAGCGGTCGGTCTGAAGCTGCCGCTGGGCGCGCAGGTCATCGTCGCGCAGGACGGAGCGCTGCGCGTCGACGCGGAGGTGGTCGGATTCTCCGGCGAGCGGCTGTTCCTGATGCCGACCTCGGAGCCGGTCGGGCTGAAACCGGGCGCGATCGTGGTGCCGCACGAGGCGATGCCGATGCGGCCGCGCCTGGGCCGCGACAATCACCCGTGGCGGCGCGCCGAGGACCGTACCCGCCATCTGCCGATCGGCGATGCGCTGCTCGGCCGCGTGCTCGACCCGAACGGCCGTCCGCTGGACAAGCTCGGACCGCTCGAGGGCGTGCCGCTGCGCCCGCTC
>DATLZG010000332.1:0-2999 GCA_035574095.1 Burkholderiaceae bacterium
TGCTGGTAAAGATGGTTGAACAGGACGATTCGGTAAGAAGAATCGAGTTCATTGATTGCCGAACTGAACTCGCCGGCCAGTTGCGCGTACAGGCGCCTGCGAGCTTCATCGTCGAGACTGCGTCGCTTGTCGACGATGTAACGCCGCGTTCGATATGCAAAGCGCGAGCGCCACATCGCAGCTTGCATCTCGCCCCTCTTTTCACGTTGCCGCAGGTCGACGAAATGCAGTAGGTCGTAGACGTATCCAGACGTCAGGGCTTCTTCCCGACGCAGTTCACTCAGCCGCGCGAGCGCGGCTTCCAAACGCGGCCAATCGGCCCAGGAAACCGTTTCGCCGAAGCAGGTAATCGCGTCCTTGCCGTCGCGCCCCTTGGATTGCTCGAGTGCGGCCTCCGCAAGTTCCGCCAGCACACTGATCGGTGCCCCGGGCCGCTGGGTGGCGATTCCGGCAGAGAAATGGATCTCCGAATTTCGGGCCACATAGTCTGCGAAGTCCGTGCGCATTCGCTCAGCAAGCCTCTGTACCGAGCGCCACGGGCCGATCAGGAAGAAGTCGTCGCCACCGGCGAAGACGGTGTAAACGCTGTGAAACTCCCGGGCCAGCAGCCACGGCAGGTAGATGGCGAAGAAGCCGTTGATCTGGCGCGACAGCGCCGCATCCTTGGCAAAGGTTCGGCTACCCAGGCCGACGCGAAACATTTCGCCAAGATCATCGATATCGCCCTTGAGCACGCCTAGCGCGTCTACCCCCAGCCAGGTTTGACCGTCCAGGTCGAGGTGCCGGTCCTCGCAGGCCAGCATGTCCAGGGGCTTATGTGCGCCCTGCGAAGCCAAGTCTTCATCGGCAAGCTCGGCATAGCGGCCGCGCAGCGGGCCGAGGTCATCGGCGCGGACTCGGGGTACGTAGCCGCTGATGAAGCGACGCGCATACCCTGACCACAGCGTCGATTTACCTTGGGGGTCAGCTTCGTCCGCCGCGGCGAAGTCCCAGCACCGCCGCAACGCGCCGCTCGCCGCCAACTGCCCGAAGGCCCCGCTTGCTTCCGCGTGTCCGGTGAAGGCGATCGTGTAGCCGAACACATCCAGTTCCAGCCTTTTAGTGGAGGAACCGCTGCGCAATGTCGCTGCACCCTCCTCGCTCAACGCCAGGACACGGTCGAACCTGAGCAGCGCTTCGCCGATGGCAATCTGGTCGCGCGACAGCATGCACGAAGCCGGCCGGTCGCCCTGCCGCGGCTGGTCCGCCGGCAGCCGGCCGTTGTACTCGCATACCCCGTGCGGGAACCCTTGCTGGAAGACGCGGGACCCGTCGGAGCAAAGGGCGAAACGGCGATGCTTTGCCTCATCGAGCGATTCGCGCAGGCGACGCGCCAACTCTTCGTATGGGCTTAAGTCGCTTTGAGTCGCGCGCAAAAAGTCGTTGCAGCAAGCCGGCAGCCAGGCAAGACCGACGCCTGCCAAGCCGAAGCTGTGACCGAGGAACCAACGATCGAACTCGCCTCGCAGCGCTTCCAGCCTTTCGCGGACGTGCTCCGTATTCGGGGCGACAATCAGGAACTTGCCCGCGGCGTTCAGCACTTGGCTGGTCGGCGGCAACGCCAACTCGTCGAGAATGCGCAGCGCCGCGATCTCGGTAAACAGGGACACGTGGAACGAGCGCCCGCGCAGCAGTTTCGCGGCCTGTTTGCGCGTTTCGCCGCCCGCGGCGAAAACGAAGCTCTGGATGCCGAAGAAATCGCCTTGTATGAGCAGCACCTTGGGTTCGGAGTAATCGGAGCGCTCACGCAGTGCCGCCGCGGCGTCCGGCCCGCTACGGCCGCTCGCCTCGTGCCAACGCCACAGCGCCACGGCGAGCGCCGCCGTCGCGCGCGAGTGGTCGTACAGCGAGACGTCCGGCTTGACGTTGAATGCGGTCGCCGCCGGAATGGCGTGCGTATAGGTCAGCCACAGGCTGTCGAAGTGATCGAGCCACAGCGGCCAATTCTTGCGATGGCTCGATGGAATCCGTTCCAAGTCCGCGACGAAGCCCCTCCAAAGCGCGGCGTACTCGGATTTCGCCTTTGCACGGTCCGACGACTCGCACTTGCTCGCCGGCTGCGGGAAGATGCTGCGCGCAGACAGGGGACTGAGCAGGTAACGGAACTCGAGCCGCTGGGCAGGCCCGCGCCGGTCGATCAAGCGCATCTGCTCGAACAGCGTGAGCTGACGTGCGGTGAAGTGATCCCGCTTCTCCGGCGTCTCGTCCGGCGCCAAGTTGTAGCGTTCGAATTCTTCGCGCTCGAATCCAGAGGCCACCCGATCCGCCGTCGCGATCACCCACTGAAGGAATGTCTCCGGTCTGTGGTGAGCGGCTGCCGCGTTGATCAGCGAATCTGTCGCTTCTGTCTGCCCTTCGCCACCCGCAAATCTGCGGCCAGAAAACGGCGACACGTCGTCGCGGATGAGATCCGGTAGGTGCGCCTCGATCAAATCGAAGGCCAACGCCGAGTGTGCAGCGTGCCGGTGGGTGAACCAGCGCCGGCTCCCTTCCTCCCTAAACGGGCAATACAGCGTGAGATGCGCCTCCAGGCGCCGATCGTTATCGAAAGCACCTGCTCGTTCGGCGAACTTGCCGAGGTCATGCAAATACGCCGCCAGCGCCACCCGGCATGACGCTTGCATCAACTCATCGTGTTGTTCGATCGGCATAGAGGTTCTCGTTCGGCACTGATACCGTGGACAACCGTCGAATGTGCTGCGGCTGGGAGCAAGTTTCCGACGCTCTCAGCATCGACTCGTTCTCCCACGAGCACTTTCTGACGATAAGGTGCTCACGGAGGAGTGCTCCTGAATCAATGCAGCAGTCCGTTCAGTCATATCGGCAGGTCGAAGATATCAAGTTCCATAGTCGCGCAGGGATCCGACAAGCTTGTCGCGCGGCTCACGGCGTGTTGGTCAGGCGGTTGAGCGTCTGCTCCAGCTTCTCGCGCAGCCGCTGCGGGTTCTGCAGCAGCTGCG
>DATLZG010000333.1:0-2054 GCA_035574095.1 Burkholderiaceae bacterium
AGGCGGGCGAGCTCGCCGACGCGTACACGCGTGTCGGCCGGTACGACCGCCATGACGTACCCCTCGTCGTCTTCGAGCAGCACCGATTTGGCGAGCTGATGCTCGGGAATGTGCGCCAGGCGCGCGGTCTGCGCGCTGGTGTGGCTGTGCGGGTGGGCACAGAGCTCGTAGCGCACGTGGTGGCGCTCGAGATAATCGGCCAGGCGATGCGACATCGACATGATGACCTCCTGCAGGAGTCGGAGATTCGAGTCTGATTGCAGCAGGTCCGGGGCGTACCGGCACATCGTCCCGGCAACCGCTCCGGGCGCATCGAGTTTGCTCCTGCACGGTGCCGTTCGCCAGTCGCACGAACGCGGAGCTATCCTACGGTCGCGCGCCGCCGGCAGGCGGCCGTTAGAAGAACCGAGGAGACAAGATGAACGCCGACAAAGCATGTTTGCCGCTCGCACTGGCCGCGTTCGCGGTCGCCGGCTGTGCGGCGCTGGCGCCGAGCGGTCCGGTGGCGACCGCGGATCTGCTACCGACCGCAGGTAATTCGACGTCCGGCACCGCGCGTTTCGAACAGCGCGGCTCGAAGGTGCTGGTCACGGCCGAAGTGCGCGGCCTGTCGCCGGGGGCCGAGCACGGTTTTCACGTGCACGAGAAGGGGGACTGCTCCGCCCCCGATGCGATGAGCGCCGGCGGTCATTTCAATCCCGCCGGCAAGCCGCACGGGCATCACGGCCAGCGCGAGCGCCATGCGGGAGACATGCCGAACCTGGTCGCCGATGCCACCGGCGTCGCGAAGTTCAGCTTCGAGACCGATCTGATCACGGTGGCGCCGGGACCGGCGAGCGTGGTCGGGCGCGGGCTGATCGTGCACCGCGACCCGGACGACTACAAGACGCAGCCGACCGGCAACTCCGGGCCGCGGCTCGCCTGCGGCGTGATCCAGGCGGTAAAGGCATCGGGGTACTGAACACCTGCCGGCCGCCAACGACGCTTCTGGAGCGCCATGAACCTGCTCGATCCCATCGTCCAGTTCCGTTCGGAAATCCAGGCCATCCGCCGCGACATCCACGCCCACCCCGAGCTGCGCTTCGAGGAACGGCGGACCGCCGATCTGGTCGCCGCCAAGCTGTCCGAATGGGGCATCGAGGTGCACCGCGGCCTCGGCGGCACCGGAGTGGTCGGTGTGATCCGCCACGGTTCGAGCGGCAAATCGATCGGGCTGCGCGCCGACATGGACGCGCTGCCGATCCAGGAGGCGAACGAGTTCGCGCACCGCTCGGTGTATCCGAACAAGATGCACGCCTGCGGGCACGACGGGCACACCGCGATGCTGCTCGGCGCGGCGCGGTATCTGGCGCAGACCAAGCCATTCGACGGCACCGTGGTGCTGATCTTTCAGCCGGCCGAGGAGGGCGGCGCCGGCGCGCAGCGCATGATCGACGACGGTTTGTTCGAGCGCTTTCCCTGCGATGCGGTGTTCGGCATGCACAACTGGCCCGGCATGCCGGTCGGCCGTTTCGGGGTCGCTTTCGGGGCGGCGATGGCTTCGAGCAACGAGTTTTCGATCCGCGTCGAAGGCCGCGGCGCGCACGCGGCGCTGCCGCACCTCGGCGTGGACCCGGTGTTCGTCGCGGTGCAGATCGCGCAAGGCTTGCAGGGCATCGTCACCCGCAGCAGAAAGCCGATCGACGCCGCCGTGCTGTCGATCACGCAGATCCACGCCGGCGACGCGGTCAACGTGATCCCCGAGTACGCGACGCTCGCCGGCACGGTGCGCACGTTCTCCGACGACGTGACGCGGCTGATCGAAGAGCGCATGCGCGCGATCGCGCAGTTGACCGCGCAGGCGCACGGCGCCAGCGCCACCGTGCAGTTCCAATGGAACTACCCGCCGACCGTCAACCACCGCGCGCAGGCCGAATTCGCCGCCGGCGTGATGGACGAGATCGTCGGACCGGAGAACGTCGTGCGCGATCTGGAGCCGACGATGGGCGCGGAAGATTTCGCCTTCATGCTGAAGGCGCGGCCCGGCGCCTATCTGTTCATCGGCAACGGCGACG
>DATLZG010000334.1:0-3522 GCA_035574095.1 Burkholderiaceae bacterium
CTGTTCGTGCGCGCAGATGGGAGCGTCGAGCGGGTCGACATCGTTCAGGCGACGCCGCGCCGGATCTTCGATCGCGAGGTTCGCGAGACCGTGCTGCGCTGGCGTTTCGAGCCCCCCGGGCAACCGAGACAAGCGGAGGTCGAGTTTGAGTTCCGCCGTTGAGACCGTGATGAACGAAGCCCGCACGACAGCATCGCCGGTCGCGACCCACAAGAACATCCTCCTCGTGGAAGATCACGATCTGGTCCGCCTCGGAACCTGCGTGCTGCTCGAATCGTTCGAGGACATTCGCTGCACGGTGCAGCAGTGCAAGACGTTGGACGAGGCGCTGCAGGCCTGCCACAGAGGGCAGTCAATCGATCTGGTGCTGCTCGACCTGAATCTGCATGATTCGAAGGGCCTGCAGGGACTGAGGTCGCTGCGCGAGGCGTTCCCCGCGCTGCCGGTCGCCGTGCTGTCGGGCACGCACGACGAGTTCGTCGTGCGCCAGGCGCAGGCGATGGGCGCCGCCGGCTATCTGCTGAAGAGCTGGACGCCGGAGCAGTTGCGCGCCGCGATCCGTTCGCTGCTCGCGGCCACCGACCGCGGCGCGGCAAGCCTGGCTGAGCGGTTTCCGCGGCTGGCGGGCACGTCGTACTACGACCGCGTGGCCGAACTGGGACCGCGCCACATTCAAATCCTCGAGCTGATCCTGTCCGGCTGCAACAATCAGGAAATCAGCAACGCCACGCAACTTTCGCTCGGTACGGTCAAGAACTACGTGTCGGCAATCCTGTTGGCACTCGACGTGCGCTCGCGTGCGCACCTGATCAGCCTGTTTCACTGACCGGGGCAGTTCACGAGGAACGCGGGAACCCCGACGATCCGAAGTGCGCCGCGGCGCGCGCGCCGCAGGTGGTTCACGAAGCTGGCGAAGGGACGCATGCGGGGGCGACCTCGTGAAACATTCGGGCTGGACGCCGTCGCGACGCCCGCCGGCGACGAATCGCACTGGCTCGATCGCGTTCGCGACGAACAGACGCGCCGTCTGTACGCGCAGGACGGCCGTGTCGCCGCGGCGACGATCGTCGTTGCGATCTTTGCCGCCGGGCTCTTTTACCGCCATCGCAGCGACGCCATCGTCCTCGCCTGGGGCGCGGCGCTCGTCGCCACGCTTGCGCTGCGCTGGGCGTTCGTCGTCTGGCGCCGCAGCCGCATTGCGCCCGGCGCCGACGCGCGCCGCGCGCGCCGCGAATACCTGCTGCCGCTCGGCGCCAGCGCGCTCGCCTGGAGCGCGGCGCCGTTCCTGTTCTTCCCCGCCGGGCACCACGGCTACCAGGCATTGATGATCGCGATCTGGATCGGACTGGCGAGCGCGGCCACGCCGACGGTCGCCGCGTCGCGGCTGGCGATCTATCTGTGGCTGGTGCCTCTGCTGCTGCCGCTGGCGGCGCGCTTCATCCTAGAAGACGACGCCACCAGCGCATTGCTCGGCAGCATCGCCGCGGTCTTTCTGGTCGTGCACCTGCGCCTGGCGCTGGAGCAAAACGAGCTGCTCACCGCGACGATGCAGGCGCGCATCCAGAACGAGGATCTGGTGGCTCGGCTGCGCGAGCAAATGGAGCTGGTCGCGCGCGCGAGCCGCGAGAAGACGCGTTTCCTCGCCGCCGCCGCGCACGACCTACGCCAACCGCTGCATGCGCTGGGGCTGTTCTGCGCGGCGCTCGATCAGAGGCTGCGCGACATTCCCGAGAAGCCGCTCGCGCGCAGCATGATGAAATCGATCGAGGCCCTCGAAACGTCGTTCGGCGCCATCCTCGACATCTCGCGGCTCGACGCCGGCGCAGTGCAGCCGAGCGTGCAGGTGTTTCCGGTGCGCGACCTGTTTCGCCGCCTGTACATGCATTACGCCGGCGACGCCGAGCTCGCCGACATCTCGCTGCGTTTCCGCGCCGCCGGCCGGCTCGTGCGCACCGATCCGCAATTGCTGGAGCGCATCGTCTCCAACCTGCTGCAGAACGCGCTGCGCTACACGCGCACCGGCGGCGTGCTGGTCGCCGCGCGGCGCCGCTCGGGCCAAGTCAGCATCGAGGTCTGGGACACCGGAGTCGGCATCGCGCCGGACAAGATCGAACTGATCTTTCAGGAGTTCTTCCAGCTCGACAACCCCGAGCGCGACCGCTCGAAAGGACTCGGCATGGGACTGGCGATCGTGCGCCGCCTGGCCGATCTGCTCGGCCATCCGCTCGAAGTGCGGTCGGTGCCCGGGCGCGGCAGCGTGTTCCGGCTGCTCGTGCCAAGCGGCATCGAAGGTGCGCCGGACGAGGCGCAACTGGGTGCCGATACGCTGCCGCCGCGCATCGAGCGCCAGCTCACGGTGCTGCTGATCGACGACGAGCGCGAGATCCGCGAGGCGATGCGCGAGCTGCTGGCCCCGCTGCGCGTCGACCTGCTGCTGGCGGCGAGTACCGCCGATGCCTGCCGCGTCGCCGCGGCGGCGCCGGCGCCGATCGACCTCATCCTGTCGGACTGGCGACTGCGCGGCACCGACGACGGCATCGAAGCCGTGCGTCAAGTCCGCCGCATCACTGGCGCGTCCACGCCGGCCGTGCTCGTGACCGGCGAAACATCGCCCGACATCGTCAAGCTCGCGCACGCGAGCGGCCTGGTGGTCCTGCACAAGCCGCTGCAGCCCAAAGAGCTGCTGCGGCTGATCAACCGGCTGTCGCGCTAGCCCGGACATTTCACGAGGGACGCGGGGCTTGCGCGGATGTACGGGGGATGCGGATTGCGCGAGACGTGTCCGGGCAGACCGCGCCGGCATGTGACTTTCGACCACTGGTCGAGACGGCCCGCCCCTCCTTACGCTGCGCGGCATCGAAAGACGGCGAGGACCCGCGTGTTGGATGTCGAGCGGCTGTTGGCACCGATCAGCGCCGACCAACCGTGCGGCGCCGATCTGGAGTACGACGCCGACATGCTGGCGCTGTGGCAGGCAGCGCAAGAGAAGCCCGAGCAGGAGTTCGGCGACACGAAGATCGCGGCCCAGGAGCCGGACTGGCGCGACGTCGGCGCGCGCTGTGAAGCGCTTCTCGCGCGTACCAAGCACCTGGGCGTGGCCGTGCTCGCCACGCGCGCGGCGCTGAAGCAGACCGGTTACGTCGGCGCGGTGCAGGGTCTGGCGCTGCTGCGCGGCCTGCTCGACCGCTACTGGCCGCACGTCTATCCGGCGCTCGATGCGGAAGATGGCAGCGCGCTCGCCCGGGTCAACACGCTGGCACCGCTTACCACCGCCGGCGACGGCACGCCGCGCGCGCTGCTGCGCGACCTGCAGTTCGCACCGCTCGACGTCGAGTTGGGCAAAGCCGCGCTGCGCGTCCGTGATTTGCTGCTGGCGCTCGGCGGCGCACGGCCGGAGCCGAACGAGGCGGTGCCAACCGAGCAAGGCGTGCTGGCGGGCCTGAGCGAGGCGCTCAGCGCGCGGCCGCAGCTCGCGCAGGCGCTGCGCGACGGCCGCGCACACGCGCAGGGGCTCGTCACGTT
>DATLZG010000335.1:0-3217 GCA_035574095.1 Burkholderiaceae bacterium
ATTCACGCGCCGCGCCAGACAAACCACGCGGCGGTGATCGCCAGCGTGGCCGCGGTCACCGGCAAGCCGGTGCGCAGATGGCGGCGCCAGTCGATCGCGATGCCTTGTTTGCGCGCCGCGTCGACGACGATGAGGTTGGCGATCGAACCGACCAGGAACAGATTGCCGGCGAAGGTGGAAACCAGCGCCAGCATCGGCCCGGAAAATGGCTCGGTAGCCGCCGGCAGCAGCAGCATCACCGCCGGCACGTTCGACACCACGTTCGACAACAGCAGCGTGACGACGAACAGCGGCGCCGGCTCGGCCAGCGGCACGCCCTGCGCCGCCAGCCATTGCACCGCCTGCGCGGCGAGCCCGGTTTCCTGCAGCGCGTGATTGACGACGAACAGGCCGATGAACAGCACCAGCAGCTCCCAGTCCACCTGGCCCAGCATCGCCGTCGAATGCAGCTTGCGCGACAGCAGCAGCAGCCCGGCGCCGGTCAGCGCCGCCACGTCGTGCGGCAGCTCGGAGGCGAGAAAGACGACGATCAGCGCGCCGGCCACCGCCAGGCCTTTCGCGGTCTGCCAGCGATCGAGCGGCGGATAGTCGGCCTCGTGCGCGGCGAGCGCCGACGGCTCCACTGTGCGCGCGGTGTGCCAGCGCCCGCGCGTCTGCCACGCGAGCACCAGCCACAGCGCGAGCAAGCCGGCCGCCACCGGCACGATCGCTTCGAGGAAATAGGCACCGAACGGCAACTTCAGCACCTGCCCGATCAGCATGTTCTGCGGATTGCCGATCAACGTGGCCGCCGAACCGATGTTCGCCGCGCACGCCAGCGCGAGCAGAAACGGCACCGGATCCAACCCGCGCCGCAGGCAGCCGTCGGCCAGCACCGGCGCCACCGCCAGACACACGACGTCGTTGCTGAACACGGCCGACAGCACCGCGACGACCACGATCACCACCGCCAGCAGCGCCGGTGGCGACAGGGCCAGCGCGGCGATGCGCTGCGTGACCCAGCCGTAGAAGCCGCCCAGCCGCATCTGCGCCGAGATCACCATGAACGAGAACAGCAGCAGCAGCGTCGGCAGGTGCACGGCTTGCGCCGCCTGCTGCGGCGTCAGGTCGCCGATCGCCACCAAGGCGATCGCGCCCAGCAACGCCACGCCGGTGCGGTCGAGCTGCAGAAACGGCAGCCCGCCGAGGATCATGCCCAGATAGACGACCGCAAAGATGAGGGCGACGGTGGCGGTCATTGTTGTCGACGGTGTTTGCGGCGGGCGGATCGTAGCGCCCGGTCGCAGCGCCACCGCATGGACCACGGTGCGGCACAATCGCGCCGCCTGTCCCGCCACCGACCCGTGCATCCGCCGTGTCCTACCTGTATCTCGCGATCGCGATCCTCGCCGAAGTGATCGGCACCTCGGCGCTCAAGGCCACCGAGGGATTCACCCGCCTTGCGCCCTCGGTGATCGTGGCGATCGGCTACGGCGTGTCCTTCTACTTTCTCGCGCTCGCGCTGCGCACGATCCCGGTCGGCGTCGCCTACGCCATCTGGTCCGGTGTTGGCATCGCGCTGATCACGCTGATCGGCTGGATCGTGTTCAAGCAGGCGCTGGACGCGCCGGCGCTGGCCGGCATCGCGCTGATCGTCGCCGGTGTGGTCGTGATCCAGGTGTTTTCGCGCGCCGCGGCCGTCTGATGCAGGGCAAGCGAAACAAGCGCGACGCGCGGGCGCACCAGATGTTCGAGGTCGCGCCCGGCGCGCACGATCCGCTCGCCGCTCTGGCCGCCGCGGCCGGCCAAAGCATCGAAGAGCGCCTGCACGCACCGCCGCCGAAGCGCCGGCGCTGGCGCGCGTACCTGTGGCTGCTGGCGGCGATCGTCGCCGGCGTCACCGGCACCGCGGCGCTATCGGCCAGTCAAGGGCTGACCCGCGTGGAGGCGCTGGCGGTGATGGTGCCGGCGTACCTGACGTGTTTCATCGCGCTGACGCGCGCATTGAAGACCATCGCCGTCGGCGTCGCCTACGCGATCTGGTCCGGGCTGGGCATCGCGTCGATCACGCTGATCGGCTGGCGCGTGTTCGGACAGCGCCTGAACGCCGGCGAGCTGGCCGGCATCGCGCTGATCCTCGCCGGCGTGGTCGTGATCCAGCTTTTCTCGCGCCGCCAGGCGCAGTGATTGCGATGGCGGAATCGCGCGATCCCGCCATCGCGTAGTCAGCCCGCGAGCGGCTTTACCCAGCGATACACGCGCAGCGGCGGGATGTTCAGCCATTCCCACGCGATCTCCGGCGCGCCCAGGTGCGGGCTCAGGTAATCGCTGACGTGGCCCCGCACCTGATAGGCGACGAAGCGTCCGCCCGGCGCCAGGCACTGCGCCACGGCCGCGGCGATGCGCTCGGCGGTCGCGGCGGGCATCGTGGAAAACGGAATGCCCGACAGCACCGCATCGGGCGCCGGCAGCCGCCAGCGCGCGAGCAGTTCGGGCAACTGCTCGGCGCTGCCGAGTTGCACGATCAAGCGCGGGTCGTCGAGGCTGGCGCGCAGACGCGCGTGAAAATCCGGGCTCAACTCGATGGCGAGCAGGCGCGCGTCGGGACGCAGCGCGGCCAGCAGTGCGCGCGTCGTGCCGCCGGTACCCGGCCCCAGCTCTACCACCGTGTGCGCACGCTGCACTTCGGCCGCGCGCACCAGCCGGCGCTCGAGGAAAGCCGAACTCGGCACGACCGAGCCGACCTGCTCCGGGTGAGCGAGAAAGCCGCGCAGGAACGCGAGCCGGTCTCCGACCAGCGATGTCACCTGCGCCGCCAACGGCCGTGGCGGCGAGGCAGCCACCGCTTCCGAAAATTCGCGAGCAACCCGCCGCCGTGCTTTCGATTCTTCATGCATTCTTGGCCGTGCCTCCAGGAAACGCAGCATACATGCGACCGGGCCTACTTACGCTGCGGCGTCGCCTGTCGCGCCGCAGAAGCCGAGAGCCGGATCAGCTCGGCCGCACGCTGTCCGGCTCGGAGTCTTCGAGCACGGAGAAGCGCACCGGCAAGACCTCGCGCGTGGCGACGGCGCCGGCGGCGTCTTTCTCCACCAGGATCAGCTGTTGCGCATCGGGCAACCCGGCCGGAATCACCATGCGCCCGCCGGGCTTCAGTTGATACAGCAGCGCCGGCGGGATCAGCTCCGGCGCCGCAGTGACGATGATCTTGTCGTATGGCGCGTGCGCCGGCCAGCCG
>DATLZG010000336.1:0-5217 GCA_035574095.1 Burkholderiaceae bacterium
CAAGCCGCGCAACGGCAAGAAGACCAGACTCGCCGGCCCGCCGCGCCTGTTCGTGCTCGACACCAACGTGTTGATGCACGACCCGACTTGCCTGTTCCGCTTCGAGGAACACGACGTGTTCCTGCCGATGATGACCTTGGAGGAGCTGGACAACCACAAGAAGGGCATGTCGGAGGTGGCGCGCAACGCGCGCCAGGTCAGCCGCTCGCTGGACGCGTTGGTGGCGGCGTGCAAGAACCCGATCGAAGAAGGTATTCCGCTGTCGGCGCTGGGCAATACCGAAGCCGGCGGCCGTCTGTTCTTCCAGACCCAGGCGGTGGCAGCCGCGTTGCCGCCCAGCCTGCCCGCCGGCAAGGCGGACAACCAGATCCTCGGCGTCGTGCGCGCGCTGAAGGAACTGCATCCGGGGCGCGACGTGGTGCTGGTGTCGAAGGACATCAACATGCGCGTCAAGGCGCGCGCGCTCGGATTGCCGGCCGAGGACTACTACAACGACAAGGTGCTGGAGGACACCGACGTCCTGTACACCGGCATGCGCGAGCTGCCGCCGAACTTCTGGGACAAGCACGGCAAGGGAATGGAGTCGTGGCAGCAGAGCGGCCATACCTACTACCGTATCCACGGTCCTTTGGCGGGCGAGCTGCTGGTCAACCAGTTCGTGTACCTGGAGAACGGCAGCCCGTTCTATGCCCAGGTCAAGGAAGTGCGCGGCAAAACCGCCGTGTTGCGGGTGCTGCGCGACTATCAGCACGCCAAGAACGCCGTCTGGGGCATCACCGCGCGCAATCGCGAGCAAAGCTTTGCGCTGAACCTGCTGATGGACCCCGAGTGCGACTTCGTCACGCTGATCGGCCAGGCCGGCACCGGCAAGACGCTGCTGGCGCTGGCGGCAGGACTGGCCCAGACGCTGGAATCGAAGCGCTACTCGGAGATCATCGTCACCCGCGCCACCGTGCCGCTGGGCGAAGACATCGGTTTCCTCCCCGGCACCGAAGAGGAAAAGATGGCGCCCTGGATGGGCGCGCTGGAGGACAACCTCGAGGTGCTGAACAAGAGCGACGACGCCGGCGGCGAATGGGGCCGCGCCGCCACCAACGATCTGATCCGCACGCGCATCCGCATCAAATCGATGAGCTTCATGCGCGGCCGCACGTTCATCAACAAGTACCTGATCATCGACGAGGCGCAGAACCTGACGCCGAAGCAGATGAAGACGCTGATCACGCGCGCCGGCCCCGGCACCAAGGTGGTGTGCCTGGGCAATATCGCGCAGATCGACACGCCGTATCTGACCGAAGGCAGCTCGGGCCTGACCTACGTCGTCGACCGCTTCAAGGGCTGGTCGCACTCGGGCCACGTAACTCTGCAGCGGGGCGAGCGGTCGCGACTGGCCGATTACGCGGCGGATGTGCTTTAGATTCCTGACTTAGGATTCGGAAATACTAAACGGAACCGAACTTAATCGAGTATGACGCGCTTCCAGTCTGGGAACCCATCATTAAGAAGTATTCTGCGCGCCGCCTCAGCAGCGAGCGCACATCCTTGCGAGAGGCGATGTCCCGCTCGCTGTTGAACCGTGAGCGGTGACGGCTCCTGGTTGGACATGCTACGCGGCCTTCAAGACGGTGCCGTCGCCGCTTACCGGTCGACGGGCATCCAGTGCCTTCAAGAGCGTGCGCATCTGGCCGCAGCCGCGCAGCTTGCGCATGCGCGTGGCCGCGTCGCTGATCGCGCTGGCCACCCAGCGCAGCACCATCTGCCCGTCGCCCCAGCGCTTGACGTTGCGGCAGTAGTGCGCCACCGAGCCGTTGAGGTTCTCGATCGGGTTGGTCGTGCGCAGCGTGCGGTACAGCGCCCCGGTGATGCCCAGCGCCTGCACCGTCAGCGTCTCCTCCAGGCCCTCGCGCAGGCTGGCTGCAGCCCCTGGGTGCTTGGCCTGCAGCGACGACGCCAGGCGGCCGAGCTGCTTGCGCGCCAGATCGGCGTCCGATGCCGACCAGGCGTCCTTCAAGGCCCTCTTGACGCTGGCGTGCATGTCTTCGGGCAGGTGTTCCAGGACGTTGCGGCGCTTGTGCTCCTGGCAGCGCTGCACGAGCGCGCAGCGGCCGAAGGTCTGCACGATGGCCTTGCGCAGCGCCTTGCCGCCGTCGATCACCCACAGCCGCATGCGCTCGGCGGTCAGCCCGCGCTCGATGAGATCGGCCAGCAGCGAGGCGGCCACGCGGGTGGCCTCGGTGGAGCCCTCGCGCAGTCCGAGGACGTGCTTGTGGCCCTGGGCGTCGATGCCCAGCGCCAGCAGGATGACGCGATCGCGGAAGTGGATGCCGTCGATCATCACCACCGGCAGATCCAGATCACCCAGGGGCCGTGCCAGCCACTGCGCCAGCTGTTCCTGGCTGAGCTGCACGAAGCGGCGCGAGACCGCGCTCTTGGAGGCCGCACGCGGCCGGTGCGCCGCCGGTACCGGCTCCTGCGTGCTGGCGTAGCGCCGCGTGGACACGCCCGCGGCGATGGCGGCCATCGTGGCGGCGTCCAGCGGGTCGTCGCACGCGGCCCACTGGAAGCTCGGCAGCGCCAGTTCGCCCTGGGTCGTCGAGCGCGCCCGTGGGCGACGCACCGCGATGCGCTGGCCGCCCAGCACGACCTGGCTGGCGGTGGTGCCGCCGCGCACCGCGCGCCGCTTGGCGTCGGGCACGCCCTTGGGGCCGCACAGCGCCATCCGGTCGGCTTCCATCATCGCGGCCAGCACCTTCTGACCGGCGTCGATGCACAGGCCCAGGAAGGCATGGCGCACATCGCGCAGCACGCCCTGCACGGGCAGCGAGATCTGAACCTGCACAGCAGGCATGGCCCGCAGTGCGGGCAACGTGTGAGACTTCATCTTGGTGGCTCCTTCGGTTGCTTGCGAGGCAACCCGCATGCTCGCGCATGCGGGTCGAAGAAGCCGCCACCTCAGCTCACGCGTTCAACAGATTTCGGGACATCGCCCTTGCGAGATGAAGTCCGCCGTTTGCGTTCCTTTTATTTGTGCCTCTACAACCCCCCTGTGAACGGCGCGCGAGCGAAGATCGTAAAGCCTCTGTACACGATCAAAAATATCTTTCCGTTCCTCCGAACTCTTCCCCAAGAAGCGCGCAGCTCGCGTGGCAAGGTTGAATCGCAACTCTCCTGTGGCCCCTCTTTCATCGCTGAGAAAGAGTGTCTCTAGCGCGATGCCTAGATCGATCGCCCGGTCCTCATTTGGGTTTCTGCTGTTCGCGTTCCGCAACCGATCGAGCGCAATGCGGAATTTTTCTTTCTGAGCGTCGGGAAGTTTGAGGAATCGCTTGTAAAACGGCGCAAAATGCTTGTGCGCCTCAGCTGACCATTCCAGAGGCGGAGGGACCTTACTCACGATCGAATACTGAAACCGGACTCGACTGCCCGGTACCCACGTCGGCAATTCGGTCCACTGAGCCACCGCATGTGGAGCGCCCCCAAACAAGCAGAGACATCTCACTAGATCGCGAACGTCCCACGTTGCTGAGAAGAGGGGGCTCTCGGCGGAGTCAGAAAGAACGTCTGAACGCGGCGCAGTGGTTTCACGCAAGAGCGCTGCGGTAGGATAGGGATTCTGCGTTTCCCATAAAGTCTCCTGCACAACCGCCTTGGTCTCGGAAGAGGATATCTGCTCCCACGGCACTAACTTTGCTGTGCTATCAATTCGAACCGGATGCTTGAGTACAAGCGCACCAATTGCGACAACATGCTTTAGTGGTATCTTGCGCGCTCGGCCGAGGCGCGTAAGGGCGTGGAGGACGCTTTGCGTGCCATCAAGATTTGCTTTGAACAAGAGCCAGCCGACCAGGGTTGACATGTCGATCAACCCAGACGCGTTAGCTCTAACGCAGTACTTACCGAGGAGTCCGCGTAGTGCGGGGGTCTGCTGAATAACCTGAAGCAACTCGACGAGCGCCGGATCCGCATGATCAGCATTGGTTTCCGCCTGAGCTAATGCCTTGAACAGGCGCAGCGCGCCGAACGCGCGATCTCCAAGTGCTTCTCTTTGCGAGACCAGAACGGCATTGATGCTCGTCGCAAGCTTTCTGAAACAGCTTGAGCGAGTATGCGACGGTGAACTCCGTTCTGCCGAGGTCATAGCAGCAACGCGGCGACGAACACGCCGAGCATCGCGAACACGATGCCGAGCTTGGCGACGGTACCCAAGACGAGCCCGAACCAAGTGGCGAGACCCACCTTGCCCGCGCGCAAGGCGTCGCGCCGCGCCAGGTACTCGCCGATAGCGGCGCCGGCGAGCGGCATGAAGACGAGCCCGACCAAGCCGGTGAACACGCCGGCCACGGTGCCGAGCGCGGCACCGATCAATCCCTGCTTGCTGGCTCCCGCGCGCTGCGCGGCGATCGTGGTCGCGACGTAATCGACGACCATGCCGATGGCCGCCAGCACGCCCAGCACGACCAGTGTGCCGACGCCGACCCGTTGGAAATCTCCGATCCACGCCCCGAGCACGATGCCGCCGTACACGAACGCGATGCCCGGCAGCGCCGGCAGCACGACTCCGGCCACGCCCAGCCCGATCAGCGCGGCCGCGACCAGCCACAGCAAAGTGTCCATGCTCAGCCGTACTTCAGGACGATCGCCTCGAGCTCGTTGGCGACGTCCTTGCAACGGTCGGTGACCGCCTCCAGCAGCTCGTAGATCGCTTTCAGCTTGATCAATTGCCGCGTGTCCGCCTCCTCGCGGAACAGGCGCGCCATCGCCGCGCGCATCAGATGGTCGGCCTGCGACTCGAGCGCATCGACCTCGGCGGCGAGCGCCAGGATCGCGCGCGGCCTGTCCAGCCGCGGCAACATCGCAACCGCGGCCTGCAGCTTCTCGGCACCGGCCAGGCCAAGCTGCGCCAGCCGCACGGCCTCCGGCGTGACCGAGGTGACGTGATACAGGTGCAGCGACTGGGCGGCGTCTTCCGCCACGTCCAGAATGTCGTCGAGCCGGTTGATCAGCTCGTACACCGTGGTGCGCGCGAAGGGCGGAAACAGCGACCGCGCCAGCAACAGGCGCAGGTCCTCGACCACACGGTCCGCGCGCTTCTCGATCGCCTCGACGTCGCGTACGCGCCCGTCCGGGTCCTTGACGTCCGCCAGCAGCGCGGCCAGCGCGCTCAAGCCGTCGACGCACAACCGCGCGTGGCGGTCGAACAGTTCGAAGAAACGGCGG
>DATLZG010000337.1:0-4159 GCA_035574095.1 Burkholderiaceae bacterium
AAGCTGATCGTCGAGGACCACGGCTACGACCCGCGCCGCGCGCTGTTGGCGGCGCAGAAGCTGATCACGCAAGACAAGATCTTCGCGCTGCTCGGGCATATCGGCGCGCCGCAGAACATGGCGGTGATGCCGTTTCAGTTCGAGCGCGGCGTGATCAACTTCTTTCCGCTGACCGGCGCGCGCGAGATGTTCGAGCCGTTTCATCGCCTGAAGTTTTCGTTTTCGCCGCCGTACTACGACCAGATGCGCATGATGGTGCCGCATCTGGTCAAGCTCAACGGCTACAAGCGCGTCTGCAGCCTGTATCAGGACGACGAGTTCGGGCTCGAGGTGCTGCGCGGCGCCGAAGCGGGCCTGAAAGCCGCCGGCATGCAAATGGTCGAGCGCACCTCCTACAAGCGCGGTGCGACCGATTTCTCCTCGCAGGTGGCGCGGCTGAAGGCCGCCAACTGCGACTTGGTGGTGCTCGGCACCATCATCCGCGAAACCATCGGCGCGATCGCCGAGGCGCGCAAGACCGGCTACAACCCGGCCTTCATCGGCACCACCGCGCTGTACACGCACCTGATCCACGCCCTCGGCGGCAAGGCGATGGACGGCCTGTACGGCGTGCAGTCGGCCGGACATCCGTACCCGGACGACGCCTCCGCCTCGGTGCGCAACTGGGCCGCCGCCTACAAAGCCAAGTTCAACGAGGACCCGACCGTGTTCTCGGTGTACGGCTACTACATCATGGACGTGTTCGCCAAGGCGGCGGAGAAGGCCGGCCCGAACCTCACGACCGACAGCTTCATCAACGTGATGGAAACGACCACCTTCCCGCGCGACATGTTCGGCAGCCCCGAGCTGCGCATCACCAAGACCGATCGGCTGGGACAGAAGAAATTCCGCCTGGCGCAGATCATCAACAGCCGCTGGACGCCGGTCACCGATTTCATCGAGATCCGACCCGAATAAGACGATTTGACGCAGGTCAAGGACGCCGCGGCCTGAGCGCCGCGGCTTTTTTTTGGCCGCGCGCAGTTGACGCCGGTCAACTGGCCGAGCGCGCCGGCTGCACAGAATGCCGGCGCCGATTCGATCCACGTCGCCCATGACCATTCTCGGAGTGATCGTGCGCGCCCGTCCGCGCGCGACCGCCGCGCTGCGCGACTGGCTGGCGCGCCTCGACGGAGTCGACCTCGCGCTCGATCCGCGCGACGGCCGTTTCGTCCTCGTGATCGAGGACGGTGCCGATCGCACCGCCGCCGCGACGATGAGCGCGATCGCATCGCATCCCGACGTCGTCACCACATCGCTGGTCTTCGAGTATTCGGGTGGCGACGTGTCTGCGGTGCAGGACTTCTCGGCCTGGCGCGCGAGCCCGGCGCCGGCCGCCGCCGATTCCATCTGACCGCCTCTCCGGACGGAGCCACCATGCAAACCAGTCGTCGAAACTTCCTCAAGAGCCAGGCGCTCGCCGCGGCCGCCGCCGCGGCCGGAGTCCCCCTGCCGCTGCACGCCGCCGCGCCGGCGGCGCAAGGCGCGGACCTCGGCGTGCGCTGGGACAAAGCGCCGTGCCGCTTCTGCGGCACCGGCTGCTCGGTGCTGGTCGGCGTGCAGGACGATCGCGTAGTCGCCACGCAAGGCGACCCCGATGCGCCGGTCAACCGTGGCCTGAACTGCATCAAGGGCTACTTCCTGTCCAAGATCATGTACGGCAAGGACCGGCTGACCACGCCCTTGCTGCGCAAGAAGGACGGCAAGTACGACAAGAACGGCGAGTTCGTCCCCGTCAGTTGGGACGAGGCGTTCGACATCATGGCGGCGAAGTGGAAAGAGGCGCTCGCCAAGGACGGGCCGGGCGCGGTCGGCATGTTCGGCTCCGGCCAATGGACGATCTGGGAGGGTTACGCCGCCGCCAAGCTGTGGAAAGCGGGTTTCCGCTCCAACAACATCGATCCCAACGCGCGCCACTGCATGGCCAGCGCCGTGGCCGGCTTCATGCGCACCTTCGGCATCGACGAGCCGATGGGCTGCTACGACGACATCGAGCAGGCCGACGCGTTCGTGCTGTGGGGTTCGAACATGGCCGAGATGCACCCGGTGCTGTGGTCGCGCGTGACCGACCGCCGCCTGTCGCATCCGCACGTCAAGGTCGCGGTGCTGTCCACGTTCGAGCACCGCAGCTTCGATCTCGCCGATCTGCCGATCGTCTTCACGCCGCAGACCGATCTGGCGATCCTGAACTTCATCGCCCACTACATCATCAGCACCGGGCGCGTGAACAAGGACTTCGTCGCCCGCCATGTGGCGTTCAAGCGCGGCGTGACCGACATCGGCTATGGGCTGCGGCCCAACCACCCGCTGGAGAAGGACGCCGCCGCCAACGGCTACCCGGGCGCCGACGGCAAGCCGAAAGGCAATCCGAACGACGCCACGCCGATCACGTTCGACGAATACGCGAAGTTCGTGTCCGAGTACACGGCCGAGAAGGTCAGCAAGCTCTCGGGGGTGCCGGTGGCGAAGCTCAAAGCGCTGGCGGAGCTGTACGCCGACCCGAAGATCAAGGTCACGTCGTTCTGGACGATGGGCTTCAACCAGCACGTGCGCGGCACGTGGGCCAACAACCTTGTCTACAACATCCACCTGCTGACCGGCAAGATCTGCCAGCCCGGCAACAGCCCGTTCTCGCTGACCGGCCAACCGTCGGCGTGCGGCACCGCGCGCGAGGTCGGCACGTTCGCGCACCGGCTGCCGGCCGACATGGTGGTGACCAATCCCGAGCATCGCCGCATCACCGAAGAGCTCTGGCAACTGCCGCCCGGCACGCTGCCCGACAAGATCGGCCTGCACGCGGTGGCGCAGAGCCGCGCGCTGAAGGACGGCAAGCTGAAGTGCTACTGGACCAGCACCACCAACAACGTGCAGGCGGGGCCGAACGTCAACGGCGAGATCTACCCCGGCTGGCGCAATCCGGAGACCTTCGTCGTCGTCAGCGACGCCTATCCGACCGTGTCGGCGATGAGCGCGGATCTGATCCTGCCGTCGGCGATGTGGGTGGAGAAGGAAGGCGCCTACGGCAACGCCGAGAGGCGCACGCAGTTCTGGCGCCAGCAGGTCGCCGCGCCCGGCCAGGCGCGCTCCGATCTCTGGCAGTTCATGGAGTTCTCCAAGCGTTTCAAGGTGGAGGAGGTGTGGCCGGCCGAGCTGCTGGCGAAGAAGCCCGCATACCGCGGCAAGACTCTGTTCGACGTGCTGTTCAGAAACGGCAAGGTCGACAAGTACCCGCTCGCCGAGGTGGCGCGCGTCAACGGCAAGTACATCAAGGGCTACATGAACGACGAGTCGAAGGCTTTCGGCTTCTACGTGCAGAAAGGCCTGTTCGAGGAGTACGCGCAGTTCGGCCGTGGCCACGCGCACGATCTGGCGCCGTTCGATACCTATCACGAAGTGCGCGGCCTGCGCTGGCCGGTGGTCAACGGCAAAGAGACGCTGTGGCGCTTCCGCGAGGGCTACGACCCGTACGTGAAGGCGGGTGAAGGCATCAAGTTCTACGGCAACAAAGACGGCAAGGCCAACATCTTCGCGCTGCCGTATCAGCCGCCGGCGGAGGCGCCGGACAAAGAGTACGACCTGTGGCTGTGCACCGGCCGCGTACTGGAGCACTGGCACACCGGCACGATGACGCGCCGCGTGGGCGAACTGCACCGCGCGGTGCCGGAAGCGGTGCTGTACATGCACCCGGACGACGCGCGCGAGCGCGGCATCCAGCGCGGCATGCAGGTCAAGGTGAAGTCGCGCCGCGGCGAGATTCTGCTGGCGGTCGAAACGAAGGGTCGCAACAAGGTGCCGCGCGGGCTCGTGTTCGTACCGTTTTTCGACGAAGGCCGGCTGGTCAACAAGCTGACGCTGGACGCCACCTGCCCGATCTCGAAAGAGACCGACTTCAAGAAGGCCGCGTGCAAGGTGATGAAGGCCTGAGGGGCCCGGCCCCCCGTCTCGTTTCGGGCCCGGCCCCCCTGCTCCCATGAACGACAGGCGCAAGTTCCTGCTCGAGGCGGCCAAGATGGCCTGCGGCGCCGGCATGCTGGGCGTGGGCCTCGGGCTCTACGCCAAGCAGTCGCGCGCGCGGCCGCCGGAGGCGGTGCGCCCGCCGGGCGCGCTCGACGAGGGCGAG
>DATLZG010000338.1:0-5383 GCA_035574095.1 Burkholderiaceae bacterium
AACCGGGTGGCGCCCGAGCACATGGAGCTGGTGTGCCGCGATCCGCAGGCGCTGCTCGCGTCGATCCGCCACGCCGGCGCGATCTTCCTCGGCCACTACTCGTCGGAGGCGCTTGGCGACTACTGCGCAGGTCCCAACCACGTGCTGCCGACCGTGCGCACTGCGCGTTTCTCCTCGCCGCTGGGCGTCTACGACTTCGTCAAGCGCACCAACCTCATCGAAATCGCGCCTGCCGGCGCGCGCGCGCTGGGGCCGGTGGCGGCGCGGCTGGCGCGCGGCGAGGGCTTGGAGGCGCACGCCCGCAGCGCCGAAGCCAGGCTCGCGAAAGCATGAACGCACCGACCGATCCGCGCCCCGTTCCATCGGTGATCCGCGACGACGTGCGCGCGCTCGCCGCGTACCACGTTGCGGACGCGACCGGGCTCGTCAAGCTCGACGCGATGGAGAATCCGTACGCACTGCCGCCGGAGCTGGCGCAAGCCTTGGGGCGGCGGCTGTCGCAGGTGGCGATCAACCGCTATCCGCCCGCGGACCCGGCGCCGCTGAAAGCGAAGCTGGCGCGCGCCTTCGGCGTGCCGGCCGGCATGCGCGTGATGCTCGGCAACGGTTCCGACGAACTGATCCATCTGATCATCCAGGCCTGCGCCCGCCCGGGCGCCACGGTGTTGAGCCCCTGGCCCAGCTTCGTGATGTACGAGCTGAGCGCGCGCTTCGATGGCTGCCGCTTCGTCGGCGTGCCGCTGGCTGCCGATTTCTCGCTTGACCGCGCCGCGCTGCTGGCAGCGATCGATGCGCACCGCCCGGCGGTGGTCTTCGTCTCCTACCCGAACAACCCGACCGGCAATCTGTTCGATCGCGCTGCGCTCGAAGCCGTGCTCGCCGCCGCGCCGGGGCTGGTCGTGCTCGACGAGGCCTACTCGCCGTTCGCCGGCGACTCTTGGATGTCGCAGCTCGGCAAATGGCCGAACCTGCTGGTCCTGCGTACGCTGTCCAAGCTCGGGCTGGCCGGGCTGCGCCTCGGCTACCTGTGCGGCGCTGCGGCCTGGATCGCCGAGTTCGAGAAGGTGCGGCCGCCGTACAACGTCAACGCGCTGACGCTCGCCGCGGTCGATTTTCTGCTCGATCACCTGCAGGTGTTCGAGCGCCAGGCGGAGGCGATACGCGCCGAGCGCGCGCGCCTGTTGGCGGCGCTGCGCGCAACACCCGGGGTGACGGCGTTCGACTCCGCCGCCAACTTCATCCTGTTTCGCGTCGCCGATCCCGCCGCCGCGTTCGCCGCGCTGCGCGCGCGCGGCATACTGATCAAGAACGTCGCCCCGATGCATGCCTTGCTGAGCGGGTGTCTGCGCGTCACGGTCGGCACGCCGCAGGAAAACGACGCTTTCATCGCCGCATTGCGCGACAGCCTGCAAGGATCGAGATGAGCGCACGCACCGCCGAAGTGGTCCGCAACACCGCCGAGACGCAGATCCGCGTCGTCGTCGATCTGGACGGCGGCGGCGCGGGCAAGCTCGCCACCGGCATCGGCTTTTTCGACCACATGCTGGATCAGATCGCACGCCATGCGCTGCTCGATTTGACCGTCGAGGCGAAGGGCGATCTGCACGTCGACGCCCATCACACGGTCGAGGATGTCGGCATCGCGCTCGGGCAGGCGGTGGCGCGCGCCGTCGGCGACAAGCGCGGCATCCGCCGCTACGGCCATGCCTACGTGCCGCTCGACGAGGCGCTGTCGCGCGTGGTGATCGATTTTTCCGGCCGCCCCGGGCTGCACTGGCAAGTGCCGTTCAAACGCGCCTGGATCGGCGAGTTCGACGTCGATCTGGCGCGCGAGTTCTTCCAGGGCTTCGTCAACCACGCGCAGGTCACGCTGCACGTGGACAACCTGCGCGGCGAAAACGCCCATCACCAGTGCGAAACCGTCTTCAAAGCCTTCGCCCGCGCCTTGCGCATGGCGGTGGAGGTGGATCCGCGCACGGCCGGCAGCGTGCCGAGCACCAAGGGAACGCTGTGATCCGTGCGCCGTCGACCGTTCTCCGTGGTCCGTCTTTCGCGCCGCGGCGGCGATCGGTCAGCGGTCGACGGTCAACGGTCACCGAAGAATGATCGCCGTCGTCGATTACGGCATGGGCAACTTGCGCTCGGTGGCGAAGGCGCTCGAGCACGTGGCGCCGAAGGAAACCGTGCGCATCTGCAGCGGCGCCGCCGCGATCGCCGCCGCCGACCGGGTCGTGCTGCCGGGCCAGGGCGCGATGCCCGATTGCATGCGCTATTTGCGCGAATCGGGGTTGGAGGAAGCGGTGCGCGCGGCGGCGCGCAGCAAGCCGCTGCTGGCGGTATGCATCGGCGAGCAGATGCTGTTCGAATGGTCCGAAGAGGCGCATGCGCCGGCCACGGTCACGCCGGGACTAGGATTGTTCGCCGGCCGCGTCGTGCGGTTTCGCGATGCCGACCTGTCGCAGCCCGACGGCCGACGGCTGAAGGTGCCGCATATGGGCTGGAACCGAGTGCGGCAGGCGCGCCCCCATCCGCTGTGGGAGGGCATCCCCGACCAGAGCTGGTTTTACTTCGTGCACAGTTACTACGTCGTGGCGGACGATCCCGAACTCGTCTACGGCGAGTCCACCTACGGCCGTCTCTTTACCTGTGCCATCGCGCGGGATAACATTTTTGCCACTCAGTTTCACCCGGAAAAGAGCGCCGCCTTCGGACTGCGGATCTACGAAAACTTCACGCGCTGGATGCCCTGAACGAGGGGCCGCTGCGCAGCCGGGTTCCTTCTCTCTTTCCCCAAGCGACCGACCTCGATCCGCTCCGACAGCCGTCGATGCTGCTGATCCCCGCGATTGATTTGAAAGACGGCCGCTGTGTGCGCCTGCGCCAGGGCGACATGAGCCGCGAAACCGTGTTCGCCGAAGACCCGGTGACGATGGCGCAACACTGGGTCGGGCTCGGCGCGCGCCGCCTGCACATCGTCGATCTGAACGGCGCGCGCTCGGGAAAGCCGGTCAACGAAGCGGTGATCCGCAAGATCGTCAAGGCGGTCGGCGCCGACGTGCCGGTGCAACTGGGCGGCGGCCTGCGCGACCTGGACACGATCGAGCGCTACATCGACGACGGTGTCAGTTACGTCGTGATCGGCACGGCGGCGGTGAAGAACCCGGGCTTCCTGCAGGACGCGTGCAGCGCGTTCGGCGGCCACGTGATCGTCGCGCTCGACGCCAAGGGCGGCAAGGTCGCTACCGACGGCTGGAGCAAGCTGACCGGCCACGACGTGATCGACCTGGCGAAGAAGTTCGAGGATTACGGCGTCGACGCGATCCTGTACACGGACATCGGCCGCGACGGCATGCTGACCGGCGTGAACGTCGAAGCGACGGTCGAGCTGGCGCGCCATGTGCGCATTCCGGTGATCGCCAGCGGGGGCGTGGCCGGCGTCGCCGACATCGAAAGACTCTGTGCGGTCGAAGACGAGGGCATCGAGGCGGTGGTGCTCGGCCGCGCGTTGTACGAAGGCACGCTCGACTTCAAGGCCGCGCAGGCGCGCGCCGACGAATTGAGCGCCCGCTCCGGTTTCGCCTGAGGCGCCGCGCGGCGACTTGGGAACCTCTGGAAAGCGTCGCGAGCGGCCCGAGGTTGCGCCGAGGAGCGCAGGCGTTCGGGAACGTACGTCGAGCACCGCAGGCGCATGATCGGGACGCGCAGTCGTCTTTCAGAGGTTTCTTAGCGGCGCGCGCGACAGACGGCGAAGTCCTCGAACGCGCCGACCGTCGCCGGCCGCAGGCGCTGCGGCGCGCACAGATCGGCCGCATCGACGCCGGCGTCAACGCGCGCCGGCGGAGAACGAAAGCGCAGATCGAGCGTCTCCGCGTCGACGAAAAGATCGCGCACCGGATGCCGGCCCAGGTACAGCCACGGCAAAGCCGTGGCGACGTTGTCCTGCGCGTCCAAAATGGCGCCTTCGCGAGCGCGGATCGGGCCGTCGACCAGATTGCCGGCCACAAGCGCCGTGCTTTCCGGGTAGCGCACGTACACGCCGGCGGTATCCAGCACCGTGTTGTGCAGCACGCGCGTGCGCGCCGCGCGCTTGATGTAGACGCCTTCGTCGGAGCAGGAGGCGATCAGGTTTCCCGCCATCAGCCCGTCTTCGTGCTCGACGACGCAGCGGCCGTCGCGGCAGCCCGGCGCGTCGCTGCCGCCGCCGCCGAAGGACAAGCCGACCCGGCTACCGGGTGCGCCGCGCAGCCGCCATTCGCACAGCACGACGTTGCGCAGGAAGCGGTTGGCGACGCCACCCCCTTTGGCGAAGGCGCCGTAAGTGGTCGCTGCGCCGGCGCGCACGAAATCGGCGATCAGATTGCCTTCGATATGCCAATTGCTGGCGGCGACCAGATCGATCGGCGTGACCGGTGCACGGGTGGCGCGCGGCGCCGTGTTGACCAGCGTATTGCCCTCGATGCGTCCATGGTCCGGGAAGCGTCCGCCCGCGCCATTGATCTTGATGTGGGCGTTGAAGTCGATCAGTTCGTTGTTGCGGATCACGACATGGTGCGCGCCGCCGACGACGTGAAGCGCATGTTCGCAGGCATCGTGGGTCGTGCACGTGCCGCGAATGCGCAGGTTCTCGAAGCGCCAGTACGGGGCCGTGACGCGGAAGCCTTCGAGCAACTGGAACTCCAGCGTCACCGTGCCGAAGACGTCGGCGCGCACGCTGATCGGCGCCGCCGCCGTTGCCGGCGCCGAGGCTTCGAGCGCGTGGCCAGCGAAGCGGTACGTTCCCGGCGCCAGCGTGATCACGTCCCCTGGACGCGCGGACGCGAGCACCGCCTGCAACTCCTGCGGCGTGGCCACGCCGACGAAGCGGCCGGCCGGCGCCGGGCTGCCAGCGACGCGTGCACCGGCCCAGGACGGCAGGTGCGGGTGGGGCAGAACGTCGCCGCGGTCCAGTCGCAGCAGCAGCGAATGCGCCGACCGGCCGAACGCCTCGATCCACGGCGCATGACCGCTGGCGCGGCGTTCCAGGTACGGGCCGAGCAGCCGCGGCGCGACCCCGATGCGTTCGACCGCCGCGACCACGGCCCAGGCAGCGAGCAACGCGGCGAGCGCGAGCAGACCGAGACCGAATGCGCGGCGACGCCGCGGCCGGCCGAGAATCGT
Source organism: Burkholderiaceae bacterium (assembly GCA_035574095.1). Lineage (GTDB taxonomy): Bacteria > Pseudomonadota > Gammaproteobacteria > Burkholderiales > Burkholderiaceae_F > JAKANT01. Next base: position 5,158 of record DATLZG010000338.1, read on the forward strand.
GCTCGAGGCGTGCGCCATCGCAAAGCTATGCTAGAACCTATCTCAAAATCCCCGACGGCCGCGTTGCGACGAGAAGCGGGCGGACGCTAGGCGGCGCGCGAAGGACAGTAGCCGGGCCTACGGCCGAGCGCGCCAACACCGCGTACGCCCGCTTATCGTCGCAACCCGACGGGGCGGGGGCGCCTGGGGCGCATCGCGTCGTTGCGGCTCGGGTCCTTGGCTCTGG
>DATLZG010000339.1:0-16184 GCA_035574095.1 Burkholderiaceae bacterium
CGCGCTCGACCGCCTCGTCGTAGCCCGGCAGACCGCTTGGCTTCAACACTTTGATCGCGACGACTTCGCCGCTGGGCAGCAGCTCCACCTGCACGTCGGCGTACACGGACGGCGAGGTGCCCTCGGGCACCGCGTAGACGATGCGCGAGCGGATCAGCGCGGCGAGCCGCTCGCGGTACTCGGCGTCGCGCGCGGCACCGCCTGTGGCCGGCTGCGTCGGTCCGGCGGGGCGGTCGGCGGCCATCTGCGCGAGGATGCGCTCGGCTTCGGCCTGCCGCAGCTTTTCGCGCTCGGCGCGCTCGCGCGCCTCCTGTTTCTTGAGCAGTTCGGCCAGCAGGTCTTTCTTCGACTCTTCCTTCTTTGGCGGCGGCTTCTTCTCCTCGAGCTTCTTCGGCTCGATCTTCTTTTCCTCCTTGACGACGATGTCGGCGTCCGGCTTCGGCGGCTCGGGCTTTTCCTCGATCTTGGGCGGCGGCGCGGGCGGTGGCGGTGGCGGCGGCGCCACTTCGACCGGCGGCGGCAGGCTCCACAGCTCGGCCACGACCGGCCCCGGATCGGCCGTGTTCCAACGCACGACGAACGAGATGCCGGCGAACAGCGCCGCGTGCATCAGTACGGCGAGCACGAACGACGGGATCGTGTCGTGCTGCGTGCGCGGCCGGCGCGGGGGCGGCAGGGCGGCGGCGCTCATCCCCGTCTCATTTGGCGACGCGCACGGCCAGGCCGACGCGCTTGACGTCGGCGCGCTGCAACTGGTCCATCACTTTGATCACCGCGTCGTACTTCAGGTCCTTGTCGGCCGTGATCACAACGGGTGTGGGCGCCTGCGGGTTGGCTTTCTGACGTTCGGTGATCGCCGCGATCGCGGCCGGCAGATCGTTGGCGAGTTCTTTGGTGCCATCGCGCAACGTCAGGCGGCCGTCGGCGCGGATCACCAGCTCCAGCGGCCTGTCCGGAGCGCGGCTCGCGCGGCCGACGCTCGGCAGCTCGACCAGGCTCGGGTTCACGAACGGGGCCGAGACCATCAGGATCACGACCAGCACCAGCATGACATCGACGTAAGGCACGACGTTGATGTCGGCCAGCATGCGGCGCCGGCTGCAGGCGACGCGTCGCGCGAGGATCGCCATCGCCGCCTCCCCTTATCGCTGCCGCTGCAGGATGTTCGAGAACTCTTCGATGAAGGTCTCGAAGCGGTTGGCCAGCCGATCGATGTCGTGCGCGAAGCGGTTGTACGCGACCACGGCGGGAATGGCGGCGAACAGCCCGATCGCGGTGGCCACCAGCGCCTCGGCGATGCCGGGAGCCACACTCGCCAGCGTGGCCTGCTGCAGGCTGGACAGCCCGGTGAACGCGTGCATGATGCCCCACACGGTGCCGAACAGGCCGACGTAGGGGCTGACGGAGCCGACCGAGGCGAGGAACGCCAGCCGCGCTTCCAGCGCGTCCATCTCGCGCTGATAGGCGGCGCGCATCGCCCGCCGCGCGCCGTCCAGCATGGCCTGCGCGTCCCCGCGCCCGCGCAGCTTGAGGAACTCGCTCATGCCGGCCTCGAAGATGCGTTCCAGTGCGCCGGTCTTGCGGCGTGGGTTGGCGGCGGCCTCGTACAGCTTGGACAGCTCCGCGCCGCTCCAGAACGTGCGCTCGAAGCCTTCCGTTTCCTTGCGCGCGCGGCGGATCGCGAAGCCCTTGGAGAAGATCGCCGTCCACGAGGCGATCGATACCAGCACCAGCAGCGCCATCACCAGTTGCACGACCAGTGTGGCCTTGGTGATCAGCGTCAGGATGGACAGATCGGCGGCGGCGTTCATGGGTTCTCGGCGGCAAACTTCGGAATCAGGGTTGCGGGCAGGCGCGCGGGCGCGAAGAGTTCGGTATCGACGCACGCCACCTTGACGTGAGCAGCGGCCAGCAACTCATGCGCGCGCAGCGCCCGCTGCTCGAACACCAGATACGAGCGCGCCAGGCGAGCGACGCGCGCGGTGATCGTCAATTCGTCGTCCAGCCGCGCCGGTTTGCGGTACTGCACCTCCAACTGCGCAACGACGAACTGCAGCCGGTGCTCGGCGGCCAGGCGCCGGCTTTCGACGCCGTGCGCGCGCAGCCATTCGGTGCGCGCGCGCTCGAAGAACTTCAGGAAGTTGGCGTAGTACACGATGCCGCCCGCGTCGGTGTCTTCGAAGTACACGCGCACCGGCCAGCGGAATTCGCCTTCTCGGTTCGGGTCTGTCACGGGCGGCGAGTGTATCGCCTGTCGCCTGCGTACAATGCGCGCCGCTTTTCGCCGTACCGCGCGCCTCACGAGGGCGCTTCGGAGCCTCGGTCCATGCTCGTTCGCCCGCTGTTGCCGCTCGTCGTCGTTGCGTTCTCCGCTTGCAGCGGTGTCGCCAACAGCCCGCATCCGAGCGGCGCCGAGCGCACCAACACGCTGTTCGCCGCCTTCACCGAGCGCTCGCCGCGTTATCTCGATCCGACCGCCTCGTACAGCAACGACGAAACGCCGTTCACGTTTCACATCTACGAGCCGCTGCTTCGCTTCCACTACCTGAAGCGGCCTTACGAGCTGGCGCCGCGCACGGCGGAGCAGGTGCCGCAGCCGCGCTACTTCGACAGAAACGGGCGCGAGCTACCGCCGGATGCGCCGGGCGAGGCGATCGCCGAAAGCGTCTACGACATCCGGATAAAGAAGGGGATCCTGTTCGCGCCGCACCCGGCCTTCGCCAAGGACGCGGCCGGCAACTACCTGTATCACCGGCTGACGCGCAAGGACACGGCGGACAAGTACAGGATCGCCGACTTCCCGGTCACCGGCACGCGCGAGCTGACCGCGCACGACTACGTGTACGCGATCCGGCGCCTGGCGACCACGCGCATCAAGTCGCCGTCGTTCTCGTTGATGAGCGAGTACATCGTCGGGCTGAAGGAGTACGGCGAGCGCATCGAGAAGATCGACCGCGAACTGCGCGCCGGCATTGCCCCGACCGAGCGCGACCTGCCGTTCCTGGATTTCCGCAAGTACGACTTCCCTGGCGCGCAGGCGCTCGACGATCACACGTTGCGCATCCGCATCAAGGGCAAGTACCCGCAGTTCCGTTACTGGCTGGTGATGTCGTTCTTCGCGCCGGTGCCATGGGAGGCCGACGCCTTTTATGCGCAACCCGGCATGGCGGAAAAAAACCTGACGCTGAACACCTGGCCGGTCGGCACCGGGCCGTACATGATGACCGTGTACGAGGAGAACCGCCGCCATGTGCTGGAACGCAATCCGAATTTCCGCGGCGAGCCGTATCCGTGCGAAGGCGAGCCGGAGGATCGCGCGGCCGGGCTGCTCGACGACTGCGGCAAGACGATGCCGTTCATCGACCGCATCGTGTACACGATCGAGAAGGAAAAGATCCCGCTGAAGGCGAAGTTCCTGCAGGGCTTCTACGACGTGCCCGAGACCTACCGCTTCGAGTACGGCATCGAGTACGCGATCGACGCGCGCGACTCGCCGGAGATCGCGCGGATGTTCGAGCAGCGCAGGATCAAGCTGCCGAAGACGATCGACATCTCGAACTGGTATCTGGGCTTCAACTGGCTCGATCCGGTGGTCGGCAAAGGCGCCACGCCGGCGCAACAGCAGCGCAACCGCAAGCTGCGGCAGGCGCTGTCGATCGCGATCGACTGGGAGGAATACGTCAAGATCTTCGAGACCAAGGCGAGCGGCGTGCCGGCGATGAGCCCGGTGCCGCCGGGCGTGTTCGGCTGGCGCGGCGGGCCGGAAGGGATCAACCGCGTCGTCTACGACGTCGTCGATGGCAAACCGGTGCGCAAGCCGATCGAAGTCGCCAAGAAACTGCTCGCCGAGGCGGGCTACCCGGACGGCCGCGATGCCAGGACCGGCAAGCCGCTGGTGCTGAACTACGACTTCCAGCGCGTGCTGACGCCGGAGTTCAAGGCCGAAGTCGACTGGATGGTCAAGCAGTTCGCCAAGCTCGGGGTGCAGCTCGAAGTGCGCGCGACCGACTACAACCGCTTCCAGGACAAGGCCGACAAGGGTTCGCTGCAGATCTTCTTCTGGGGGTGGTTGGCGGACTATCCGGACGCGGAGAACTTCCTGTTCCTGCTCTATGGCCCGAACTCCAAGGCGCTGACGCACGGCAACGGCGAGAACGTCGCCAACTACCAGAACGACGAGTACGACCGCCTGTTCGAAAAGCTCAAGATGCTCGACGACGGGCCGGAAAAGCAGGCGACGATCGACCGCATGGTGCGCATCCTGCAGGAGGATGCGCCGTGGAGCTTCGGCTACAACCCATATGCCGCCGGCGCCTATCACCAGTGGCTCTACAACACCAAGCCGACCAACCTGGTCAAGGACCTGCTGATCTACTACCGGCTCGATCCCGAGCTGCGGGCGGCGAAGATCGCCGAGTGGAACAAGCCGATCGTCTGGCCGGTGGTGGCGATCGTCCTCGTGCTGATCGCCGCGATCGTGCCGGCGTTCGCCGTCTGGCGGCGGCGCGAACGCGAAACCGCCGCGCGCACGCTGGCGGCGCAGGGCGCGGAGTAGGAGATGGGCGCTTATATCCTGCGCCGCCTGGCGTACTCGGTGCTGATCCTGGCCGGCGTCAACCTGCTGACGTTCACGCTGTTTTTCGCGATCAACTCGCCGGACAACATCGCGCGGCTGAACATCGGCGGCAAGCGCGTCACCGCCGAGGCGATCCAGAAGTGGAAGGTCGAGCGCGGCTACGACAAGCCGCTGTGGTTCAACGGCGCGGAGCAGGGCTTCGACAAGGTCCGCAAGACGATCTTCTACGACCGCTCGCTGCGGCTGTTTACGCTGAATTTCGGTTCGAGCGACGCCGGGCGCGACATCGCGCACGAGATCGCCAACCGCATCGGGCCGAGCTTGGCGCTGATGCTGCCGATGCTGGCGCTGACGGTGATCGTCGGTATCGCGTTCTCGCTGCTGCTGGTGTTCTTCCGCGCCAGTTATCTCGACTTCTGGGGCACGGTGGCCTGCGTGCTGATGATGTCGATCTCCAGCCTCTTTTACATCATCATGGCGCAGTGGTTCTTCGGCAAGCTGCTGCGCGTGGTGCCGATTTCCGGCTTCGCGCCGGGGCTGGATCTCACCAAGTTCCTGCTGCTGCCGGTGATCGTCGGCATCGTCTATCAGCTCGGGTCCGAGGCGCGGCTGTTCCGCGCGATGCTGCTGGAGGAGATCGGCAAGGACTACGTGCGCACCGCGCGATCGAAGGGACTGCCGGAGTCCGCGGTGCTGTTCCGGCACGTGCTGCGCAACACCTGGCTGCCGATCCTCACGCACGTCGGCGCGCTGCTGCCGTACGCGTTTCTCGGTTCGCTGGTGTTCGAGTCGTTCTTCGGCATCCCGGGGCTGGGCAGCTACACGATCGAGGCGATCAACGCGCAGGACTTCGCGATCGTGCATGCGATGGTGTTTCTGGGCTCGTTGCTCTACATCCTTGCGTACCTCGCGACCGACATCGCGTACACGTGGGTCGATCCGCGCGTGCGCTTGGCGGGGTGAGAAGCGATGCCCAAGTTCGTCTTCGTCTGGACCGATCTCGCCGTGTGGCTGTTTGTCGCCGCGGCGCTCGCCTACGGCTGGCGCGTGCGCGGCAACGCCAATCTGCGCGCGACCTGGCGCCACGTCGCGCGCGATGCGGCGGCGATGTGTTCTGCCGTCGTGCTGGCCGCGTTCCTGCTGATCGCTTTGCTCGATTCGATCCACTACCGGCCGCGGCTGCCACCTGCGCCGGGTGCAGCGGCCGACGCACCGGTCGCGTACGCGACCCGGACGTACTCGGCGCTCGACGGGCTGCTCGCGCATGCGATCGAGTCGCGCGAGCGCACCTACTCCGCGCCGCTCGCGTATCGGTCGTTTCAAAAGGAGACCGTCGTCGTCGACGGCAGAGAAACGCGCGAGTTTCCGCGGCTGACCTTCGGCGGCGCGCATCTCTTAGACCCGGCGAAGGAATGGGTGCCGGATCTCGCCCGCAAGTCGGCGCTGGGGCTGGCCGGTGGCGCGCTCGCGGCGCTTGTGCTCGGCGCCGTGCTGATCGGGCTGCGCGCGCGCAGCCGCGGCCAGGCGTGGGTGGCCTGCTGGCAGGAAATCGCGCGCGGCCACACCGAAGTGCCGTGGCGGGCGATCCTTGTCACGCTGACGCTGCTGGCGCTTTTCGTCGGCTGGATCGCGGCGCTGTGGCCCTGGTACCACCCGTTCGGCACCGACCGCACCGGCAACGATGTGCTGTATCAGGCGTTGAAGAGCATCCGGACCGCGGTCGTGATCGGCACGCTCTCCACCGTGGCGACGCTGCCGCTGGCAGTCGCGCTCGGCATCCTCGCCGGCTACTTCAAGGGCTGGGTCGACGACGCGATCCAGTACTTTTACACCGTGCTGTCGTCGATCCCGCCGGTGCTTCTGATCGCCGCGCTGGTGCTGCTGATCCAGGTGTGGATCGACAAGAACCCGCAGTGGTTCGAAACGGGGCTCGAGCGCGCCGAGTTCCGTCTGTTCCTGCTGTGCCTGATCCTGGGGCTGACCGGCTGGGCCACGCTGTGCCGGTTGCTGCGCGCCGAGACGCTGAAGATCGTCGAACTGGATTATGTGCAGGCCGCGCGCGCGTTCGGCGTGTCCAACCTGCGCATCATGGCGCGGCACGTGCTGCCCAACGTGATGCACCTGGTGCTGATCGTCGTCGTGCTCGACTTCTCCGCGCTGGTGCTGTACGAGGCGGTGCTGTCGTACGTCGGCGTCGGTGTCGATCCGACGTCGTCGTCGTTCGGTTCGATGATCAACCTTGCGCGCTCCGAGATGGCGCGCGACCCGGGCGTGTGGTGGAACCTCGCCTCGGCCTTCGTCTTCATGCTCGCGCTGGTGCTGGCGGCGAATCTGTTCGCCGACGCGGTGCGCGAAGCCTTCGATCCGCGCGCACGCGTGTTCCGGCCGAAGCGGTGGCGGGCGGCTGCGGCGCGGGCGCGCGCGCAGAGGGACAAGCCGCTCGCACCGGCGGCCGCCGGCAACGCATGACGCTACGCGATGCCCAGAAACAAAAGCGGCGCGCGGTTGACTGCGAGCATCAGCTCGTCAGTCGCGGCGCCGAAGGAGGGGCCGACCTTGTCGCGCCGCACGGTGATGATCTTGTCGATCATCACTTGGGAGCGGCGCGCAAGGCGGTTCCGTTAGTCAGGTTCGACCGTAATGCGCAGCAATGGCGCGTCGACGATGGTACTCGTGACGGGCACGACGGTGAGCGTGGCCAAACCGTCGAACTGATTGGCTTGCACGATCAACGCGGGCCTGGGTTTGCCGAAGTCCCCTCGGATGGCAACCGTGACAAAGTCGCCGCGCCTCATGCTTGCCAGCCGTCGATTTCGGCGGCGGCGCGGTCAAGCAGATCGAGCGACTGCCTGCCTCCACGGTCTGCTTGCGCGACGATCGCTGCCTGCTTGCGGCAGGCAGCGATGAACGATCTACGTCGCGTGTCGGGCGCCCAGACCTGCAGCGGCCGCATGCCGGCGGCGCGCAGTGCTGCCCGATATTTGCGGGCACGTTCGGCGACGGACGAAGACACCCTCAATCTCCGCACTTGTTACATGTCACAGTTGAGGCGCGCGGGGTGCCGAACCGCGAGGACGCTCGACAGCACGGCTTTGCGATGCTGAAAATCGACGACCTACACACCGTCCTCGAAACCGACAGCGGCCTCGTGCGCGCGGTCGAGGCGGTGACGCTGACGATCCAGCGCGGCGAGACGTTCGCGCTGGTGGGCGAATCCGGCTGCGGCAAGTCGATGACCGCGCTGTCGATCCTGCGCCTGCTGCCCGACAACGGCCGCGTGGAGCGGGGCGCGGTGCGGCTTGCTGCGGACGGGCGCGAGATCGACCTCGTGCAGTTGCCGGAGTCGCGCATGCGCGACGTGCGCGGCCGGCGCGTCAGCATCATCTTCCAGGAGCCCTCGACCAGCCTGAACCCGGTGATGCCGGTCGGCGAACAGATCGTCGAAGTGATCGAGCGCCATACGCCGTTGAAGGGTGCGGCCGCGCGCGCGAAGGCAGTTGAGTGGTTGCGGCGGGTGGGCCTGCCCGAGCCCGACCGACGCATCGACGACTATCCGTTCCAGCTTTCGGGCGGCCAGAAGCAGCGCGTGATGATCGCGATCGCGCTCGCCGCCGAGCCGGACGTCGTGATCGCCGACGAGCCGACCACGGCGTTGGACGTGACGATCCAGAAACAGATCCTCGATCTATTGCAGGAGCTGCAGCGCCAACAGGGCATGGCGTTGCTGCTGATCACGCACGATCTGGGCATCGTCGCCCAGATGGCGCACCGCATCGCGCTGATGTACGCCGGCGAAGTGGTCGAAGTGGCCGAGACGTCCGAGTTCCTCGCCCGGCCGCTGCATCCGTACGCGCAATTGCTGCTCGCCGCGCTGCCGGACACCAGCAAGCGCGGCCGGCCGCTGTCCGCGATCCCCGGCACCGTGCCGCGGCTCGATCGGCCCTTCGCCGGCTGCCGTTTCGTCGAGCGCTGCCCGCGGGCCATGGCCTCCTGCAAGAACACCGCGCCCGCGCTTTATGAGCAATTCGATGGCCATGGTGTGCGCTGCCTGCTGTACGCGGAAGGTTCGTCCGGTGAAACGGTGGGGGCGGCGCTGACTTCTCGCTCTGCCGACGCCGGGGATGGACCCGCTGCCCCGCCGCACGAAGAGAGGGGGAGTGTCGCTCCTCGAGGAGGCGCTGCGGCGATGCCGCTGCTCGAAGTTCGCGACTACAAGGTCTACTTCCCGATCCGCCGCGGCCTGTTGAAGCGGGTGGTCGGACACGTGCGGGCGGTGGACGGCATCTCGTTTTCGCTCGCCGCCGGCCGCACCCTCGCCTTGGTCGGCGAATCCGGCTGCGGCAAGACGACCACCGGCAAGGCGCTGCTCCAGCTTCTGCGCGGTGTGGCGCGCATCGAAGGGCAGGCGCTGCTCGAGGGCGAGCCCCTCGAAGCGCTAAACGGCGATGCTTTGCGCGCGGCGCGCCGCAAGGCGCAGATCATCTTCCAGGACCCGTTCGCGTCGCTGAATCCGCGCCTGCGGGTGGCCGAGATCCTGGAGGAGGGCATCGAGTCGCTGCGGCCGGAGATCGGCGCGGGGGAGCGGCGCGATCGCGTGGCGGCGCTGCTGGACCGGGTCGGCCTGCGCCCCGAATCGATGGATCGTTTCCCGCACGAGTTTTCCGGCGGCCAGCGGCAGCGCATCGCCATCGCCCGCGCGCTGGCGGTGGAACCGAAGCTGATCGTCTGCGACGAGCCGACCTCCGCGCTCGACGTCTCGGTACAGGCGCAGATCCTGAACCTGCTCGCGCAACTGCAGCGCGAACTCGGCGTCGCCTATCTGTTCATCACGCATAACTTCGGGGTCGTCGAGTACCTGGCGCACGACATCGCGGTGATGCAGGCCGGCCGCATCGTCGAGGCGGGCCCGGCCGAGCAGGTGCTCGAACGGCCGCAGCACCAGTACACGAAGACTCTGCTGGCGGCGGTGCCGCGGTTGAAGCGCGCGGCATAAAGGCCTTGGAGCGCCGGCTCCATTGCGGCGCACACAAGTTCGCTCACGTTCCCTTTGCTCGATCCGCCGGCGAGCGTCTGGCAGTGCCTTTGCCAAAAAAGCAACAAGCCTCAGTGCGGCTCTGCGCGATGGTTGTCAAGCCGTAACCCAGCGATAACAATCGCCGCGTTCGCAGGGGCCCGTTAAAGACTCATCACCTCCGGCGGCCAAGCAGCTTCGGCGCCGGCGTCGTGGCGACTGCGGTCATCTTCAGTCTTACTTCGGGGGAGTTGTATGACCTTTCAGATGAAACCGATCGCGCTCGGTGTGGCCGCTGCTTTCGGCAGCCTGGCTGCGTTGACAGCGTTGCCTCAGCCCGCCAGCGCGCAACAGCGACTCGACCGCGTCGAGATCACGGGCTCGAACATCCGTCGCACCGATACCGAGACCGTGGCGCCGGTGGAGATCATTTCGCGCGAGGAAATCGAACGCACCGGCAAGCCCAATGTGGCGGAAGTGTTGCGGGCGATTCCGTCGAATACCGGCGGCGCTTTCAACGAAAGCTTCTCCAACAGCTTTGCACCCGGTGCGGCGGGCATCTCGCTGCGCGGTCTCGGGCAGAAGACCACCCTGGTGCTGATCAACGGGCGCCGGGTCGCCGGCTACGGCTTCGCGCAAAACCTGCAAGAAACCTTCGTCGACCTGAACAGCATCCCGAGCAGCGCGGTGGAGCGCATCGAGATCCTGAAAGACGGCGCCTCCGCAATCTACGGCTCCGACGCCATCGCCGGCGTGGTCAACGTGATCCTGCGGCGCGACTTCCGGGGTGTCGAAGCCGCCGCCACGGTCGGTACGTCCGAGGGCAAGAATGACTATCGCGCCAGTGTCACGGCCGGCTTCGGCGATCTGGGGGCGAACAAATTCAACGTCTTCGGCGTGCTGGACTACTACAAGCGCGAAGAGTTGTTGATGAGCGATACGAAGTTCGGGGAGAGCCGCGATCTGCGCGGCCGCGACGGCGGGCGCAACTTCCAGTCGCTGACGGCGGGTGGCACTTGGCTTGGCGCACCTGGATCGCCGAATCCGAACCTGCGGCGTGCCATCTCGGAGTGCGCACAACTGGGCGGCTTTGTCGTTGACTACGCCGGTGCGGTGGCGCGGGGGCTACTGCTCGACACCCCGGCTAACAATGCTGCCTTCAACCTCCCCGGCAACACTTGGTGTGCGTACGACATCAACAGTGAGCTGTCGGCGCTGCCGGGCACCCAGCGCATCGGGCTGCTGACGCGCGCGACTGCTGATCTGTCGCCGCGCGTACAGGGTTATGCGGAGCTGGGGTTCAGCCGCGTGGAGACCGAACAGACGTTCACGCCGCCCTTCTTTGCCGGCACAGTCGGTCTGCAGCAGACGCCACAGGGGCTGCGGCCGTTTACCTACAACATCACCTTCGCTCCGGGTGTCGCTGGCAACCCCCTGGGCCAAAACGCGCGCTTCAGTGGCAACCTTCATGCGCTCGGGACGCGCGACCTCGAGATCACGTCGGATTCCTGGCGCGCGCTGGCCGGTGCCAAGTACGGCTTCGGCGGCTGGGACCTCGATTCCGCGGTCGGCTACTCGAAGAACGAGATCGAGCAGATGAACATCCGGCGCATCACGCTCAGCGGTACCAGCGCCGTGTTCAATGTGCCGACCACTCCGCAACCGCCGGTACCGGTCTCCAACGCCTCCGCCTGCAATCTGGACGCGCCGTCGACGACCCTGGCGGGCTGCAGTCCGATGCTGATCAACTTCCCGCGTACGGCGACCTCCGAGCTGACATTCGTCGATACCAAAGCCAACACCGAGCTCGGCCAATTACCGGGCGGCCCGGTCGGACTGGCGCTCGGCATTGAGTTTCGCGAAGAGAAGATCAACGACCGGCCCGATCCGGTCGCGGCGGCGGGCGACATCCTGGGTCAGGGCATCACGGCGACGAACGCGAGCCGCAACAACGTAGCGGGCTTCGTCGAGTTCGCGCTGCCGCTGACGCGCGCATTGGAGGCCCAGGTCGCCGCGCGCGACGACTACTACAGCGACTTCGGTAATGCCTTCACGCCGAAGTTCGGTTTGAAGCTCAAGCCATCCGACGCGGTGCTGCTGCGTGCGAACTGGGGGCGCGGCTTCCGCGCTCCGACGTTGCCGGAGATCTCGCCGTCGGTGGCGACGTTCTTCGTCCAGGTGAACGATCCGTTCACCGGTGCGACCGGCGTGCAGATCTCGGGCGTTTTCGCCGGCAATCCGAACCTGAAGCCGGAGCGCTCGCGTAGCTCGACCTTCGGCATCGTGCTGGCGCCGACGGCCGACTTCAACGTCGCCGTCGACTTCTACCAGATCACGTGGAGCGATATCGTCGGCTCGGATTCGTTCCAGAGCATCGTCAACGGCGACGCGGCCAGCCGGCTTGCCGGCGGTCCCGGCGACCCGCGCGTGATACGGGATCCGGTGACGGGAACGATCGTCACGGTGTTGAGCAACTACCGTAACCTGAGCCGCACGGAGACCGAGGGAACGGACTTCGATCTGCGCAATACGTTCCGTACGACCTGGGGCCGGTTCACCCAGCGGCTGAACGCGACCTACGTCAAGAAGTTCGAAGAAGAGGGCTTCGACTACGCCGGAACCAACGGCGGGTTCAACACCTATCCGCGGTTGAAGGGGTTCCTCGAACTGGGCTGGGAGTACGGCGGTTGGCTAGTTCAGGGGCGGGCCAACTACATCCATCGTTACGAGCAGATGCTACTCGCCGGTTCGTTCTTCGCGCCGCAGGACCCGCGTTTCCAGACCGGAACTTATCCAGCGAAAGTACCCTCGTACACGACGGTCGATCTGTACGCGCGCTGGAGCATTACACCGAACCTCGAAGTGAACGGCTCCGTGATCAACGTGACGGACGAGACGCCTCCGTACGATCCGGGGTTCAGCTCGACGTTCCTGTATGACTTCACCCAGTACGACGTCCGCGGCCGCCAGTATCGGCTCGGCGTGAAGTACAAGTTCTAGGAAGAAGCCGGCTTACGCCGACGCGAGAAGCGGGCCAACATGGCCCGCTTCTCGTTTCTTGTACTTGCGTAACGCGCAGGGGGATCCGGGTTGCTATGGCACTTTCAACCACAGCCGCGCCAGATCCGCCGTGCCATCGCTGCCAGAGACGGTCTTCAGCACCTGCGCCGCGCGCGCCTTCTGACCGGCGCGCAGCAGCGCGATGCCCAGGTGCAGGCGGGCGTCGTCCAGCCGCTTGATGCCGCCTTTGGCGATGCCCTGTTCGATCAGCGCGATGCCTTTGTCGTGCTGCCCGAGCCCGGAGTACGCAAGCCCGATGCGCACCAACGCGCTGCCATCTTTCGCCGTCACCGCTTCCGCCTCGGCGGCGGCCAGCGCGGCAGGCGCCTCGGCGACGCGCTGGGCGGCGAGTGCCAGCAGCCGCTTCTGCCGTTCCGCTTCCGGACCTTTGCCGAGAATGCCGGCGGCAAAGCCGTCTTCGAGCACCTTCTTCGCTTCGCCTGCTTGGCCTTCCTGCAGCGCGAGCTGCGCCATTTCGACGAAGTCGTTCGCGTTCGTCAGCGTCTTGGTGGCGGCGCGTAGCCGGTACAGGTCGAGTGTCAGGCGGCTCGAAAAGCTCGGCTTCGTTTCGATCCTGCGCAGCAGGTCGGCCCAGTATTCGCGCTTCGGGTAGTAGGTGACCAGCCGCTCCATCGCCGCCAAGTACGCGTTCTTGTCGCCGCCGTTGCGGGCGGCGATGTTGGCGAGCAACTGCAGCTTCTCTTCGGGCGGCGTCTGCCCCGCTTTCTCGGCGGCCTGGATGTCGGCCAGCGCTTCGCGGCTGGCGGCGGCGTAGTCGCCGGCCAGAAAGTACGACTGGATCATCAGCGCACGCGTCGCGCTGTCGCCGGGGTTGCCCTTCAGCGCGCGTGCGGCCCAGTTGGCCGCGTTGCCGTAGTCCTTCAGGCGGTAGTACAGCGACGCGACGCTGGCGGCGTAGCGCGCCTGCTCCGCTTCGGACAGGCGCCCCGAGGCGATCAGCGCCTGGAACGCCTTGATCGCCTGCTCGTGCTCGCCCGCCTGCGATGCCGCCGACGCGCGCATCTGCTCGATCAGGAAGTTTTCCTGCGCGGTGCGGTTAGGCACCGCTTCGGCTTCCTGCACCTTAGCGAGCGCTTCCTTGTACTTCTTCGCCTTGATCAAATCGCGCGCCGCCTGCAACGGCTTGCCGACTTCGGCGCGCACGGCTTCGACTTGTGCCCAGGCAGTGCCAACCCGCACGCCCCCAGGCTCGATGACCAAGCCATAGGCGGCCGCGACGGCGGCCGCCAAAGTCGTTGCGCGCAGCAGCGTGCGCGCGCTGGGGAATCGTCGCATCGGTCGTTTCTCCATCATGCGCCCACGCCGTGCTGCCACGCGCCGGCGCAGATTGCTCCTGCCGGGCTCAGCGCACGAACTGCTCGTTGCCCACCAATCCCAGTTTGACCACCCCGAGCCGCTGCGCCGACGCCATCACCGCGGCCACGTCTTTGTATTCGGCCAGCTTGTTCGGCCGCAGATGAACTTCGGGCTGCACCGGCATCGCCGCCGCTTGCGCGAGGCGCTCCTCCAGGGTGGCGCGGTCCGGAATCATCTCGCCGTTCCAGTAGATGGTGCCGTCGAAGTCGACGTCGATCGTAATGACTTGCGGCTGCTCAAGAGGCGGCGGCGGATTGCCGACCGGCATGTTCAGATTGACCGCATGCAACTGGATCGGGATCGTGATGATCAGCATCACCAGCAACACCAACATCACGTCGATCAGCGGCGTGGTGTTGATGTCGATCATCACGTCCGGTTCCTGTCCACCGCCGCTGCCGGGGCCAACGCTCATTGCCATCGTGTCCCTCCTAGCTCAGCCGCGCGGCGGCGGCTCGGTGATGAAGCCGACCTTCTGGATGCCGGCGCGCTGGCAGGCGAACACCACGCGGCCGACGAACTCGTAGCGGCCCGCCAGATCGCCGCGGATGTGTACCTCCGGCTGCGGCTCCATCACCGCCACCTTCTTTAGCCGGTTGACCAGTTCTTCCTGGTCGCGCACCAGCTGCAGGCCCCAGTACACGTCGCCGTCCTTCGTGACCGCGATCTCGATGTTCTCCGGTTTGGTCTGCCGGGCAACGTTCTTCTCTTTCGGCAGCTGCAGCGGGATCGACTGCGTGATGACCGGGATCGTCACCAGAAAGATGATCAGCAGCACCAACATCACGTCCACCAGCGGCGTGGTGTTGATGGCCGAGATCGCTTCGTCCTCGCCTTCGGCGGGGCCGACGTTCATCGCCATGGCTTGCCTCCGTTGCGGGGCGCGCTCAGCGCGCGGGTGCGGCTTTCGAGTCGGGCTTGCCGCCCAGCAGCACGGCGTGCAGGTCGGCGCCGAAACTGCGCACCGATTCCATCACGACCTTGTTGCGACGGACCAGCCAGTTGTAGCCCAGCACGGCAGGCACGGCGACCGCCAGACCGATGGCGGTCATGATCAGCGCTTCACCGACGGGGCCGGCCACCTTGTCGATCGACGCCTGGCCGGCGATGCCGATCGCGGTAAGCGCGTGATAGATGCCCCACACGGTGCCGAACAAGCCGACGAACGGTGCGGTGGAGCCGACCGTGGCGAGGAAGGCCAGCCCGTCCTGCATGCGGTTGCCGACCGCTTCGACGGCGCGCTGCACCGACATCGTGACCCAGGTGTTCAGGTCGATCTTCTCGGTCAGCGTGCCCTCGTGGTGTTCATTCGCTTCCAGTCCCGTCTCCGCGATGTAGCGGTAGGCGCTGCCCGGTTTCAGCCGCTTCGTACCCTCCTTGAGCGACGGCGCCTTCCAGAAGCTCGCGCGCACCTCACGCCCCTCGCGCATCAGCTTGTACTGCTCCCACAGCTTGACGAAGATGATGTACCAGCTGCCCATCGACATGATCACCAGGATGATCAGCGTGCCTTTCGAGACCCAGTCCCCCTGTTTCCATAGCGCTTCGAGGCCGTAGGGGTTTTCGATCACTTCCTTCGTCACTGTCGGCGTCAGGGCCGGGGCTGCGGGCGCCGCAGCCGGCGTCGCCTGCGCAGCGGTGGGGGCCTTCGCGGCGTCCTGCGCCAGCGCGGACAGCGGCGCTACTGCGCAGACGGCAGCTAGGGTCACGGCCATGCCGACCGCGATGCGACGGAAATACTGAATCATTTTGACGCTCTCCTTGTCGGGGGTTCGAGAAAGGGCGACGTGTAGGCGCAACTCGCAGACGGCCTCGTGAGCTGCCCAGCGCCGGCACGTCAGCGGATCTTAAAACTGACCGGTGCCTGGACGCGGATGTCCTGTCCTTGGCCCTGACACTGCAAACGACTTACGACCGTGAGCGACACGCGGTTGAACACGCGGTTGCTCGATGACTTGATCACGGGATCGCGGATCTGGCCGTTCGCGGTGACGGTGAACTCGATCAGCACCTCGCCTTCGATGCCGTCGAGCAGCGCTTCGCGCGGATAGACGATCGACGACATCACTTCGCGGTAGTTCGCGCAGGCCACCTGCGCGCTGCGCACCGCCGGCGGTGGCGGCGCGGGCGGCGCAACGGCCACCGGCGGCGGTGCGATCA
>DATLZG010000340.1:0-2820 GCA_035574095.1 Burkholderiaceae bacterium
CCGCGCCGGCCGCTGCGGCGACCGCAGCCGCGCCGCCGGCCTCGTTCATCCGCGTGCGCGCCGACATCCTCGACAAGTTGGTCGACCAGGCCGGTGAGGTGTCGATCGCGCGCTCCAAGCTCGAAAACGAGGTCGGCACGCTGAAGAGCGCGCTGCTGGATCTGAACGAGAACATCGCGCGCCTGCGCACGCAACTGCGCGAAGTGGAAATCCAGGCCGACGCGCAGATCCAGGCGCGCGCCGACCAACTGGCCAAGGAGTCGGACACGTTCGATCCGCTGGAGTTCGACCGCTACACGCGCCTGCAGGAGCTGACCCGGCTGCTCGCCGAGTCGGTCGAAGACGTGGCGATGGTCCAAAGCAACATGCTGAAGGGCCTGCAGATGGCCGATCAGGACCTGACCGTCCAGTCGCGCCTGACGCGCGAGCTGCAGCAGCAGTTGATGCGCGTGCGCCTGGTGCCGTTTTCCAACGTCGCCGAGCGGCTGTACCGGGTCGCGCGCCAGACCGCGAAGGAGCTGGACAAGCGCGTGAATCTGGAGATTCGCGGCGGCGCGACCGAAGTCGACCGCGGCGTGCTGGAGCGCATGACCGGCCCGTTCGAACACCTGGTGCGCAACGCGATCGTGCACGGGCTGGAGAGCCCCGCCGAGCGGCGCGCGCGCGGCAAGCGCGACACCGGCGAGCTGACGATCGAGGTGCGGCAAGAGGGCAACGAAATCGTGGTCGTCTTCGCCGACGACGGCGCCGGGTTGGCGCTCGACCGCATCCGCGCCCGCGGTATCGAGCGCGGGCTGATCGGCCGCCATCAGGTGGTCAGCGATCGCGAATTGATGGAGCTGATCTTCGCCCCCGGCTTCTCGACCGCGAGCGAGGTGACCGAACTCGCCGGCCGCGGGGTCGGCATGGACGTGGTGCGCGCCGAGCTCGCTTCGTTCGGCGGCCGCATCGCCGTGGCCAGCGAGGCCGGCCGCGGCACGCGCTTCACGCTGTACCTGCCGCTGACGCTGGCGATCACGCAGGTGGTGTTGGCCACGGTCGGCACGCGCCGCTACGCGATTCCGGCGGCGATGGTCGAGCAGGTGCGCCGCTACAAGCCGGTGCAGTTGCTGCCAGCGCTGGCCGAGGGGCAGATCACGTTCGCGCCGCTGGGCGAGGTCGTGCTGCGACCGCTGGCGCAACTGCTCGGCGAAGAGGTCGTTCCGCATCTGGCGAAGCAGACGCCGGTGGTGCTGCTGCGCTCGGGCGACGATCGGCTGGCGGTCGCGGTGGACGAGCTCTCGACCAATCAGGAAGTGGTGGTCAAGAACGTCGGCGCGCAGGTGTCGCGGCTGGCCGGCATTCTCGGTGCGACCATTCTCGGCAACGGCGAGATCGTGCTGATCATCAACCCGGTGCAACTGATCGCGCGCGCGCCGGAGCCGCACCCGGCGTTTGCCGCGCCCGATGCGGCCGGCGATGAAGCGCGCCGCGCCGCCGAGCGGCTGGCTGCGGCCAGCGGCGGCGGACAGGCAGCGGCGGTCGTGATGGTGGTCGACGATTCGCTGACCGTACGCCGCGTCACGCAGCGCCTGCTGGAACGCAACGGCTACGAAGTGATGCTCGCCAAGGATGGCGTGGACGCGCTGCGCCAGCTGCAGGACACGCGGCCCGACGTGATGCTGGTCGACATCGAGATGCCGCGCATGGACGGGTTCGACCTGACGCGCAACGTGCGCGGCAACAACGCGACGCGCGACATCCCGATCATCATGATCACCTCGCGCACGGCCGAGAAACACCGCAGCTTGGCGTACGAGATCGGCGTCAACGAGTACCTGGGCAAACCGTACCAGGAGGACGAGCTGCTCGGCCACATCAAACGCTTCCTGCGCACCGCCGTGGCGGCGTGATCGACGGGCACCGCGTCGCGGTGCTACGCGGCGCGCGGCCCCAGCAGCACGGTCGCCATCGCGAACAGGATCAGCACCAGCGCCACGTAGTCCTGCCACAGCGGCTGCTCGCCCAGCAGCCACACGCTGGAGAACACGCCCAGCACCGGGATCAACATCACCGACAGGGCGCTCGCCACCGGCGGCAGCGTGCGCGCCAAATGCGACCAGGCGACGTGGCAGAACGCCACCGCGGCCAGCATGTTGTAGACGATCGACGCCCACTCGCCGGCGAGCGGCCAACGCCAGTCGCCGAGTTCGGTGGCCACCGACACCAGTAGCATCGCGGCGAAGGTCATCAACAGCATCCAGAACGTCAGCGCCAGCGTGTGCATGTCGCGCAACTGGCGCCGCAGCAGATGGGTGCCGTAGCCCCAGGCGGCCGCGGCGGCGAGCATCAGCAGCGTTCCGGTCGGACTGCCGGCGATCGCGGTCAGCTCCGATGACAGCAGCAGCAGGGTGCCGATCAACGCGGCGCCGACCCCCGCCAGCTGCCGCAGCGCAGGCCGCTCGCCGAAGAACCACACGCCGGCCACCACCACCCAGACCGGCATCGTGTAACCGAGGATCGCGCTGCGCCCCGCCGGCAGCATCTTCAGCGCCACGATCACGAGCAAGTGCCAGACGATCGCGTTCGGTATCGCCAGCTTCAGGATCGTGCCCCAGCGTCCCGGAGCGACCGCGAGCGAAACGCCGGCCATGCGTGCATAGAGCCACAGCGCGGCGAGCCCGCCGCCAATGCACAGCGCGCGAAAGTACAGCGGCGGCAGCTCGCGCACGCCGTACTTCATGACCGGCCAGTTCAGGCCCCAGGCGAGCGTGAGCGCGACGAGCAGCAGCAGGTCGCGGGTGGACAGGCGGGTCATGGTCGGGGTTCGAAAGGCGCGGC
>DATLZG010000341.1:0-2565 GCA_035574095.1 Burkholderiaceae bacterium
GCCGGCGTGGTGATGCCCGGGCGGATCGATCTGGCGGCGTCGTGCGTCGGCATCGTGCGGCCGAAGTCGCGCCTGACGCTCGGCGAAAAGCTCGCCGCGGGCGACGCGATCGTGCTGCTCGCCGCCAGCGGCATCCACGCCAACGGCGTGTCGCTGGCGCGCAAGCTCGCCGAGCGGCTGCCGCAGGGCTATGCGACCCGGCTCGACGACGGCGCGCTGTACGGCGAGGCATTGCTGGTGCCGACCGTGCTGTATGCGCCGGTGACCGAGGCGCTCGCTGCCGCCGGCATCGTTCCGCATTACTGCGCCAACATCACCGGCCACGGCTGGCGCAAGCTGATGCGGCACCCGCGCGCGTTCACCTATCGCATCCACACGCTGCCGCCGGTGCCGCCGGTGCTGGCGTTCATCGAGCGCGAGGCCGGCCTGGACGCCCGCGAGAGCTACGGCAACCTGAACATGGGCGCGGGCTTCGCGCTGTATGTCGCCGAGGCCGATGCCGAACGCACCGTGCAGGTGGCGCGCGCTCAAGGCGTGCCGGCGTGGATCGCCGGCCGCGTCGAAGCCGGCGCCAAGCAGGTCGTGATCGAGCCGCTCGCGCTCGCCTTCGGCGCCGACGAGCTGCACGTGCGCCCGGCGTAGAGGTCGGATCGATCGTCCGGCGCCCGTCGTCCGCGCCATTCCGAGTCGCGCGACGGCGAGGCGACAAATCTCGGGCGCCGCGGGCGCGCAGATTCCGCGCAGGCGCGCGCGGGATCACCGCCCGGTGAACGGGCCACGGATCACGACCGCGGATCACGGCCCTATGATCCGCGCATGGCTCCGCTCGTTTCCCGCCCGAGCGCGGTCGCCGAGGTCGGACGCGCGGCGCGCGCTTGGTTTGCCGCCTGGTGGCGCATCGTGCATCTCGCCGCGCAGATCCTGGTGCTGGCGTGCTCGCCGGGCAGCTACCGCGAGCCCAACCGCGCGGCCATCGCGCGCCACATGGTTCAGGACACGGCGCCGATCCTGCTGTGGTTCACCGTGCTGTCGTCGCTGATCAGCCTGGTGATCATCCGCATCGTGCTCGTCACCGCGCTCAGTTATGGCCTGTCGCAGTACGCGCTGGAGATGCTGGTGCGGGTACTGGTGCTGGAGCTGATTCCGCTCGCCGCGGCGGTGTTCGTCGCGTTGCGGGTGGCGATCCCGAACGCGGCCGAGATCGCCGCGCTGCGCGCGCGCGGCGCGTTCGACGCGCTGCCGGAACGCGCCGTCGAGCCGCTGCGCAACGAGGTGCTGCCGCGCACGCTCTCCGGCATGTTCGCCGTGCTGCTGCTGGCGGCGGTCAGTTGCGTCGTCACCGCCGTGCTGTCCTATATGTCGGTGTACGGCTTCACGACCGGCGGCCTGGCCGCCTACACGCGCACGTTCGGCCAGGTGTTCAATCCGGCGGTATCGCTGATCTTCGCGGTCAAGACGCTGCTGTTCGCGCTGGCGGTCGCGCTGGTGCCGATCGCCACCGTGATGCAGGAGCGCCGGCGCGGGCGCCTGCGCGCGAGCGGCGAGCTGCAGGGGCTGGTGCGGCTGTTCCTCGTGCTGCTGGCGATCGAAGCGGCCTCGCTGGTGGGCAACTACTACTGAGCGCGATGGAGCGGGAACCGGGAGCGCCGCCCGCCCAGGGCGTCGAGTTCAAGGCGACGCTGCTGCTGCTGCTGTTGCTGCTGCTCGTCGCCGGCACCGTGGCGTACGTGCTGTACGCGCGCGGCGCGTTCGAGGACACGCAGCGCCTGGTGCTGACGGTCGACGACGCCGAAGGCGTGCGCGTCGGCATGGACCTGACGTTCTCCGGCTTTCCGATCGGCCGCGTGCGACGCATCGAACTGGGCGCCGACGGCGTGGCGCGCATCGTGATCGACGTGCCGCGCAAAGACGCGCACTGGCTGCGCACCTCCAGCGTGTTCGTGCTGACGCGCAATCTGCTCGGCGGCACCAGCCTGAAGGCGTACTCGGGGATCCTGACCGATCCGCCGCTTGCCGACGGCGCGGTGCGCAGCGTGCTGGTGGGCGACGCCACCGCCGAGATCCCGCGCCTGCTCGCCGACGCGCGCGAGCTGGTGCGCAACCTGGCCGTGCTCACCGCCGCCGATTCGCCGCTGGCGGCGAGCCTGGCCAACCTGCAAGCGGTCACCGCGAAGATGAACGGCCCGCGCGGCGCGCTTGCCGCGCTGTTCGGCAACGAACGCGACGCGCAGAAAGTCGTGGCCGCACTCGACCGTGCCAATGCGCTGCTCGCGCGCCTCGACCGGCTGGTCGGCACGGCCGACGCCCAGATGTTCGGCGCCGACGGCGTGGTGCCGGAGGCGCGCGCGGCCGCGGCGCAACTGACGGCCACGCTCGGCGCGGCGCGCGCCACGCTGACGAATGTGGACGCGCTGCTCGTGGAAGCGCAGGCGGTCGCGCGCAATGCGCGCGTGGCGAGCGCGGACCTCGACGCGCTGCGCGGCGAAGTGGAGGCGAGCCTGCGCAAAGTGCAGTGGTTGATCGACGAGGTGAACCGGCTGTGGCCGTTTGCGCGCGACACGGAGA
>DATLZG010000342.1:0-2133 GCA_035574095.1 Burkholderiaceae bacterium
CGACGTCGGCGCGTGCCGAAGCCAACGCCCGGCGCGGCAGGCGGCGATTGAAGTTCGCGCCCGCCGTGCGGTTGCGCGGATCGACGTAATCCGCGCCGGCGGAGATGGCCCAGGCGCCCAAGCGCGCGCCGGCGTCGAGCGACGCGCCGCGGATGCGCACCAGTGGCAGATTGACCGGCGCCGGGCCGGCGGAAATGAAGCCCACGTATTCGTGCTGGAAGGCGGTCAGGCGCGCGCGCGCGGCTTGGCCGGTGTAGGCGCCGAAGACTTCGTAGTGCTCGCCTTCCTCCGGCAGCAAGTTCGGATTGCCGAAGCCCGGAAAGTAGAGCTGGTTGAAGCTGGGCGCAGTGAACGACTCGCCGTAGCCGGCGCCGATGCGCCAGGCCGGCGTCAGCGCATAGGCATAGGCGGCGGCCCCGGTGGTCTGGCCTCCGAACTGCGAATTGCGATCGCGCCGCAGGCTGGCCTGCACGTCGTGCGCGCCGACCGAAAGCGTGTAGCCCAGGCCCAGTGCATCGATCGTGCGGCTGCTCACGGTGAAGGGCGTGCCGGGCCGGCTGACGTCCTGTTCGGTGCGCTCGGCGAGCAGCAGCCATTGGCCGAACGGCGTGGCGAGGCCGTTTTCCCAGGAAAGCTGCGTCTGCTCGGTCTCGATCGGGCCGAGCGTGGCGAAGGGACTGGCCGACACACGCGTGTCGTAGACGTCGACGCTGCGGCCGAGGCGCACCGTCGTCTGCCAGGATGCGAGCGGCCGGCCGGCGACGGTGGCCGCCGCCACCGAATTGCGCAGCTTGGCCTGCGCGTCCGCCCCCGCGCCGTCGTCGTAATGCGTTGTGCCGCGCGACTCCAGCAGCAGGGCATCGGCGCGCCAGCCGGCGCCGAACTTCGCGCCCAGGCGCGCCACGCCGGCCGATTGCTTGAACGGGTCGTCGTCGGCGTTGAAGCTGCCGAACGGCACGTTGCTGTTGGTGGCGGAAAAGCCGTCGGTGCGCAGATGCTGGGCGGAGACGGCCACTTCCGCCGGCCCATCGATGCCGACGCCCGCAGCGGCGCGCGCGTACCGATTGCTGCCGACGGCAGCCGAAGCGGCGGTGGCGGAGGCGCCGCGCCGGGTGAAGACCTGAATCACCGCGCCCATCGCGCCGCTGCCGTACAGCGAAGTCAGCGGCCCCCGCACGATCTCGATGCGTTCGATCAGCTCGAGCGGCAGGTTGTCCAGCGACGGCGTTCCGACAGTAGCGGAGCCGACCGGCAAGCCGTCGACCAGCAGCAGCACATGGCGCGACTCCAGCCCGCGCACGAAGACCGAGGCGGTTTGGCCCAGCCCGCCGTTGGCGGCGAACTGGATGCCCGCGGTGGCGGCCAGCACCTCGGCCAAGGTGCGCGCCTCGCTGCGCGCCAGATCGGCGCGCGTCAGCACGGTGGTTTCGGCCACCACGTCGGAGGCGCGTTGCTCGGTGCGGGTGGCGGTGACGACCACCGGGTCCAGACTGTATTGGCCGAGTGCGGCCGAAGCCGCGCAAAGGAGAAAGCAGGCCGGCGCGAGCGCGCGCGCACGCTGCAGGAAAGGCATTGGAAACACTCCACGACGATCGGCGAGCCCCACGCCTCCCCGCGCGGACGCTCAACACGGTGCGGCAAGCGCACCCCCTGCTGGCCGGTATCCGGGCTGGCGGAGCGAGCCGTGCGCACCTTCCCAGGGCGTGGCCCCAGTGGTTTGCGTCGCACGGCCGAGGCGCGAGCCTCGTCCGCTTACCGTTGCGGGGGGCAGCTCGGGTTGGGCGTGCGCGTCGGCACGACTCCCCGATTCCCGTTTAACCGCGTCGCGCGATCGGCGACGCGAGCACCAGCGCGGCGCAATCTATCGGCTGCTTGACGTGCGCGTCAAGTTGGGGCTCAGGTGCCGCAGAACGTCATGTAGCGCTGCGTGAATTCCGCCGGTGCCGGCTGCGCGTAGGGGGCGAGTGCAGGGTCGTCGTCGAACGGCCGCCGCAGGGCTTCGAGCAGGCGCGTAAACGGCTGCAAGTCGCCGTCGTCGCTGGCGGCGGCAAGCGCTTCCTCCACGCGATGGTTGCGCGGCACGATGCGCGGATTGACGGCGCGCAGCGCGGCGGCGCGCGCCCGCGCATCCTC
>DATLZG010000343.1:0-2426 GCA_035574095.1 Burkholderiaceae bacterium
CGGCGCGCGCTGCGCGCCAACGGCACCACTGTGCTCGAGCCGCCGCAGGGCGGCGCTTCGCGCGCGGTGAGCTGAACCCCGCCGGCGCATGGCCGCACGTCGCCGCGCGCCGATCGTGCTGTTCACCGATTTCGGCGCCGCCGATATTTACGTCGGCCAAGTGAAGGCCGTGCTCGCGCGGCACGCGCCGGCGGCGCCGGTGATCGATTTGCTGAACGACGCGCCGAACTACGACGTCGAGGCCGCCGCCCATCTGCTGGCGGCGCTCGCCCCCGAGTTTCCCGCCGGCACGTTGTTTTTCGCCGTTGTCGACCCCGGTGTGGGCACGGCGCGCGACGCGATCGCCGTCGAGGCCGACGAGCGGCATTTCGTCGGCCCCGACAACGGCCTGCTGTCCATCGTGTACCGGCGCGGCGCCACGGTCCGCTGCCAGCGCATCGCCTGGAAGCCGCAACGGCTGAGCGCCTCTTTTCATGGCCGCGATCTGTTCGCGCCGGTCGTTGCGCGGCTCGCGGCCGGCACCCTGCCTGCCGACTGGCTGGCGCCGAAGCCGCAGCCGGACGTGTTGCTGGACGCTGCGCCGCTCGCGCGCGTGATCTACGTCGATCATTACGGCAATTGCATCACCGGCATTCCGGCCGCGAGCGTCGAGCGCGGCGCGCGCGTCGCGGTCGCCGGCCGCGAGTTGCCTTACCGGCGCGTGTTCGGCGCGGCCGCGCCCGGTGAACCGTTCTGGTACGAGAACAGCCTCGGCCTGGTCGAGATCGCTGCCGCCGGCGGCAGCGCGGCGCGGCTGCTGGCCATCGGTGTCGGCGCGCCGGTTGCCGTGCGGGCGTGAACGCCGCGCTTCAGCGGAACACGACCGTCTTGCGGCCGTTGATCAGCACGCGGTGCTGCGCGTGCCAGGTCACCGCGCGCGCCAGCACCACGCACTCGATGTCGCGGCCGATATGCGTCAGTTGCTCGGCGTCGCAGGCGTGATCGACGCGCGCGATGTCCTGCTCGATGATCGGGCCCTCGTCCAGCTCCGGCGTCACATAGTGCGCGGTGGCGCCGATGATCTTCACGCCGCGGTCGTAAGCCTGGTGGTAAGGCCGCGCGCCCTTGAAGCTCGGCAGGAAGCTGTGATGGATGTTGATCACGCGCCCCGCCAGCTCCTGGCACAGATCGTCGGACAGGATCTGCATGTAACGCGCCAGCACCACCAGCTCCGCCTCCTCCTGGCGCACGACCTCCAGCAGCCGCGCCTCCGCCTGCGCCTTCGTCTGCGGCGTCACCGGAATGTGGTGGAAAGGAATGTCGTAACTGGCCGCCAGTCGATAGAAGTCGCGGTGATTCGACACCACGGCGCGGATGTCCAGCGGCAGCGCCTGCGTGCGGTAGCGGAACAGCAGGTCGTTCAGGCAATGCCCCAGCTTGCTCACCAAAATGACCGTGCGCATGCGCGCATGCGCCGCATGCCACTGCCAGCGCAGCGCGAGGCGCTGCGCCACGTCGGCCACCGCGCCGCGCACTGCATCCGCGGCCGCCGCCGGCACGTCGAACTGCACGCGCATGAAGAACTGCCCGGTGCTGCGGTCGTTGAACTGCGCGGCCTCGGTGATGTTGCCGCCGTGCGCGGCGAGCGCCCCGCTGACCGCGTGCACGATGCCCACGCGGTCGGGGCCCGAAAGCGTAAGGATCAGAGAGTCGGTCATCTCGCGGGCAAGGCAGCGGCGCGCCTCCACGGCGCCGCGGCGCGAAGGCTATCGCATCACGCTGCCCCGGCGGCCGAGGCGCCGGTCCAGGCTTCGTAACCCTGCCGCCGCAGCACGCAGGCCGGGCAGGCGCCGCAGCCATGGCCCCACGCGTGGCGCGCACCGCGTTCGCCCAGGTAGCAGGTGTGCGTGTGTTCGAGGATCAGATCGACCAACGCGCGTCCGCCCAACCGTTCGGCCAGCGCCCAGGTCTGCGCCTTGGTCAAGAACATCAGCGGCGTCTCCACCGTCAGCGGCGCGTCCAGCCCCAGGCTCAACGCCACCTGCATCGCTTTCAGCGTGTTGTCGCGGCAGTCGGGATAGCCGGAGTAGTCGGTCTCGCACATGCCGCCGACCAACACGCTCGCGCCGCGCCGGTACGCGAGCGCCGCCGCCACGGTCAGGAAGAGCAGGTTGCGCGCCGGCACGAAAGTGTTCGGCAGACCGTTGGCTTGCAGCTCGATCGCCCGCTCCGAGGTGAGCGCCGATTGCGACAGCTCGCGCAGCAGCGCGAGATCGAACACGTGGTCCGCGCCCAAACGCGCCGCCCACTGCGGGAAGCACTCGCACAGTGCATTGCGCACCATCTCGCGGCAATGCAGCTCGACGCGGTGGCGCTGGCCGTAATCGAAGCCCACCGTCTCCACGGCCGCGTAGCGGTCCAGCGCCCACGCGAGACAGACGGTGGAG
>DATLZG010000344.1:0-3190 GCA_035574095.1 Burkholderiaceae bacterium
GGCGTGGCTGGCGGTGCCGAGCACACGGGCCGAGCAGCGCACCCCGCCCGCGATCGAAGTCACGATCCCGAGCGGCAGGCCACGCTCCTCCAGCACCGGCCCCTGTTCGATGTGGACCTCGACGAAGCCCGCGAGATGTTGCGGATCGCGCGCCAGCGCGCGGATCGATGCTTCGGTGCCCGGCAGGCCGGCGGCGCGCAATGCATCGCGCAGCGCGACGCCGTCGTCGTCGGTGGCATCCAGCCAGCGGAAGTCGAACTGCCCGGCGAGCGCGCTGGAGGCGAGAAAGCTGGACGCGAAACGCAGTCCCTCTTCCTCGGCGAAGGCGACGATTTCGAGGTGATACGGTAGCCGGATGCGGTGTTCGTTCAGCCACCGCACCACCGCGATCGGCAGCAGGATACCGAGGCGGCCGTCGTACTTGCCGCCATCGCGCACGGTATCGAAGTGCGAGCCGGTGAGCAGGGTCTTCGCGGTCGGATCGGCTGCCGGGTACCGCCCGACCACGTTGCCGAGCGCGTCGATGTCGACCTGCAAGCCGGCCTCGATCATCCAGCCGGCAATCTCGGCGGCGGCCGTCTGGTGGGCAAGCGTCAGGTAGGCGACCGTCAGCCCATCGGCCTGGTCGGAATGGCCGGCCAGCTGGTCGGCCCACCGCAGGATCTGCTCACCGAAACCGAGCGCCGTCATCGTCGCCCCCGTTGCCGGCAGCGATTATGCCGAGCGCATTGCGGGGGCGATACGGACGCCCGAACTACTCCGCGCCGCTTTCCGTGCCGCCTTCGATCACCCGCAGAATGACGTCGGTGGCGAAGCCGCGCCGAGCGAGAAAGCGCAACTGGCGCACGCGTTCGGCGTCGTCGGCGGGCGGGCGGCCGAACTTCTTCTGCCAGACGGCGCGCGCACGCTGCTCCTCAGTCGCGGCCAGCGCAGCGAGCGTCGGGCGCAGCAGATCCTCGCTCAGTTCGTGTTCGCGCAGCTCCTGCCGGATACGCGCGGCGCCGAACCGTTCGCCCCGGGTGCGCGCGAGCATCGCCGCGAAACGAGCGTCGGACAACAGTCCCTTGCCCTGCAGTTCGTCGAGCACCCGCGCCAGTTCCTCGCCGCCGTCTTCCCCCACGTAGCGCTGCAGCCTGCGCTGCAACTCGGCGCGGCTGTATTCGCGCCGGGCGAGCGCCGCGAGCGCCCGCTGCATCAGGCTGCGGGGCCGCCGCGTGGCGGGCGCCGCCATCGCCGTCAGCGGGACCGACCGCTACGCGGCCGCCTCCGGCCGGGCGCGCAGCGCGACACCGAGTTTTTCGCGGATCTTGTTCTCGATCTCCAGCGCCAAGTCCGGGTGTTCTTTCAGGTAGTCGCGCGCGTTGTCCTTGCCTTGGCCGATGCGCTCGCCGTTGTAGCTGTACCAGGCGCCCGACTTTTCAATGATGTTGTGCTGGGCACCCAAGTCGACAATCTCGCCCTCGCGCGAGATGCCTTCCCCGTACAGGATGTCGAAGTCGGCCTGCTTGAACGGCGGGGCGACCTTGTTCTTCACGACCTTGACCTTGGTCTCGGAACCGATCACCTCTTCGCCCTTCTTGATCGAGCCGACGCGGCGGATGTCGAGCCGTACGGAGGCGTAGAACTTCAGCGCGTTGCCCCCGGTGGTGGTTTCCGGGTTGCCGAACATCACGCCGATCTTCATCCGGATCTGGTTGATGAAGATGACCAGGCAATTGGTGCGCTTGATCGTCGCGGTCAACTTGCGCAGGGCCTGGCTCATCAAGCGCGCCTGCAGCCCGGGCAGCGAATCGCCCATTTCGCCTTCGATCTCCGCCTTCGGGGTCAGCGCCGCCACCGAGTCGATGACGATCAGATCGACCGACCCCGAGCGCACCAACGCGTCGGCGATTTCGAGCGCCTGCTCGCCGGTGTCGGGCTGAGACACCAGCAACTCCTGCAGATTGACGCCGAGCTTTTGCGCGTATTGGATGTCGAGGGCGTGCTCGGCGTCGATGAACGCGCAGGTGCCGCCGAGCTTCTGCATTTCCGCGATCACCTGCAGCGTCAGCGTCGTCTTGCCCGACGACTCCGGCCCGTAAATCTCGACCACGCGGCCGCGCGGCAGGCCGCCGATACCGAGCGCGATGTCCAGGCCGAGCGACCCGGTGGACACGACATCGATGTCCTCGGCGACTTCGCCGTCGGCCAGCCGCATGATCGAGCCCTTGCCGAACTGCTTCTCGATCTGCGCCAGCGCTGCGGCCAAGGCCTTCTGGCGTTCCTTGCTGTCTGCCACCAACCCGCTCCTTCCGTCGTCCATCGCCGCCTCCGCCCAAGAGGGCGGCGCGCCCGTTCATGCAGCCGGTCCGCGCCGCTACTGTGAATCCGTCCAGTGCCTACTGTACGTTCGTCCAGTATCGGAGTCAAGCCGGACTGCGGCACCCGGCTTGCTGAGCCGCTGGCGCGACGCCTAGACTGCCGCGGCGATACTGCCCAATGGGCGGCGGAGCATATCAAGTGCGAATCCTGATCGCGGAGGACGACCCCGTGCTGGCCGACGGGCTGTCGCGTTCGCTTCGGGCCAACGGTTATGCGGTCGATGTCGTCGATGGCGGCGATGCCGCCGACGCGGCGCTGACCGCGCAGACGTTCGATCTGCTGATTCTCGACCTCGGTTTGCCAAAGCTGTCGGGTCTGGAAGTGCTGCGTCGGCTGCGCGCGCGCAGCTCCTCGCTGCCGGTGCTGATTCTGACGGCGGCCGATAGCGTCGAACAGCGCGTGCGCGGGCTGGACCTCGGCGCCGACGATTACATGGCCAAACCGTTCGCGCTGTCCGAACTCGAGGCGCGCGTGCGCGCCTTGACCCGGCGCGCGCTCGGCGGGGCGCAAAACGTGCTGCGGCATGGTCCGCTGACGCTGGACCAGGCCGGCCGGGTCGCGGAGATCAACGGCAAGCCACTCGACCTGTCGGCGCGCGAGCTGGGCCTTTTGGAGACGCTGCTGGCGCGGCCGGGTCGGCTGGTGAGCAAGGAGCAGCTGGTCGATCACCTTTGCGAGTGGGGTGAGGAAGTCAGCAACAACGCGATCGAGGTCTACGTCCACCGCCTGCGCAAGAAGCTCGAACCGGGCGGCATTCGCATCGTCACCGTGCGCGGGCTCGGCTACTGTCTGGAGCGAACCGACGACGCAGCGCCCGACCGGCCGCGTG
>DATLZG010000345.1:0-4819 GCA_035574095.1 Burkholderiaceae bacterium
CCATAGGAGGGGCGCGCCGGGCCGAAGCCCATCGCCCCGCCTCGCCCGTTGCGGGCGTCGGCGAAGAGAGGTCGTACGTCTTAGGCCAGCGGACCTGCGGTCCGCGAATCACTCTTGGGCGCATGCGGCATTGCGCGGCATGCGCTTTCGCGTCGCCAACAGCTCGCGCGACGCATCGAAATACGTGTGTAACGGCACGTCAACCGCCCGCTGTAAGGCCGCGGGGAGCCGTGTTGCGCGGCGGATTCTGTGCCGGAATTGGAGCGGCGTCAACTGAGTTCATGAGCTTGGAAGTCGCGGAGATCGGCATGAACACTGGGTTTCGCTTCACTCAGGTCAGATCGCACTTCGTTTCGAATGTTCGGAGGCGGCATAAAGAAGGTGCGCAGGTCCGCCGCGGGCGGGCTTGAAATGGAGGATCGGTAGGAGGGCTGCTTGGCGCGGCAGGCAGCCTGGCGGCGCTGGAACGTCGCCGGAACGTCGCAGCGAAGACACTGCTTGGAGTCCTGAAGACTCAACGTCGCGAGAGTGTCGCGGGAGGGTCGCGGGAGCGACGTTCGTTTCGTCTGTGAGCACCTTGCCGCACCGCTGCGTCGCTGAAACGTCGCGGCGGCGACAGTACCGCGTAATCGACCCGATTTCGCGTCGGTTTTGCTGTCCGCGGCCGGCGCCGGACGCCTAGATTTTGCCCATGAGCACAGCAAAAGCAATCCTCCGACGGCTGGCGGCCTCCGGAGGCCGGCCGCTGCCATACCAGACGATCGTCCGGGAGGTCGTGCAGTCCCTGGGCGTTGCCGAGTCGGAAGTCGAGCGCGCCGTCGCCAGACTCGCCAGCCGTGGGAGGCTGCGGTTGCTCGGAGCCGACTGGCCTACTGTCGTATCGGTATCCATTCAGCGACAGCCGCTGCCGGGACCGGTGGTCGCGTCGGTCGCCGGCGTGGCCGCGCTCGCGTGCTCGACCACGCCGACCCTGCCCTCCCATAAAGAGGCGGGCGCGGCGATCGCGTTCTGCCAGCGGACGGTCGGCGGTCAACTGATCTGGGCGTCCTGCGCGCCCCAAGAGGTCGCCGCACCGACCCCGAAAACCCCGGTTCCTTTGCTCGCGCCTTTGCCGCGCAAGGAGGCAAGCGCCTCGCCCGCCGCCGTTCAGCCGGCCGGACCAACTCCTCAACCGGCGGTGCCGCCGAAAGAGCCGGCCCCTGCGATGCGGCCGGCCGCGATTGGGCCGAGTCCGGTGCCGCCGCGCAGCGTGTTCTGGTCGCGTTCCGTCTATTTCGCCGCTGGAGCCGATCGGAGCCCGGCGTTGAACAACGCCGTCGAGGCCGTCGCGTCCAGGTTCGGGGCGCTGCCGGAGGCCAGAGTCGTGATCGTCGGCATGACCGACGCTACCGGCAGCGCGACGCTGAACGCGGCGCTCGCTCACCGTCGGGCCGAGGCGGTGCGCCAGCGGCTGATTGCCGCCGGTGTGCCGGCTCACGCCATCACCAGCTACGCCGACACGAGCGCCAGCCGCCCGCCGCCCGTTGCGCAGGCCGATCAACCGAAGGCCGCGGGCGCCGTGTATCGCCGCGCCGACATCCTGATTCGCTGGCGGCCGGCCGCGACAGCTTGAGGCCGCCGGCAACAACCCACGAGGAAAAGGCTGAAATGGACACGACAGGTCAAGACAGTGCAGGACAGGGCCACTGGCTGATGCTGCTTAACGAGATGCGCGCATGGCGCGAGGAGGTGCATGCCGAGCGCGCCGCCCTGCTGCGCGAGCAGCGATCCGAGCGGCGCTGGCGCACGGCGTTTCAGGTGCTGTTCTTCGGGCTGCCGGTGGCGCTAAGCCTCCTTTATTTCCTGGTCTTCGCGCACTCGGCCGGCTGGTCCATCGGCCCGCTGCGCCCCGTGGTCGGCGTGGTGCGCATCGACGGCACGATCGAGGCCGGCGCCGCCGCCTCCGCCGACAGGCTGGTGCCGAAGCTGGAGGAAGCCTTCCGCCATCCGCGCACGGTCGGCGTCGTACTGGCGATCGACTCGCCGGGCGGGCAGCCGGCGGAGGCGCAGCGCATCGCCGACGCCATCGAGCGGCTGCGCAAGGAAACCGGCAAGCACACGATCGCTTCCATCGGCAACGTCGGCGCATCGGCCGCCTACCTGATCGCGGTGCGCGCCGACCGCATCTATACCGCCTCCTACAGCCTGGTCGGTTCGATCGGCGCGGTGATGTCCGCCTGGGATCTGCACCGGGCGGCGCAGCGCCTGCACGTCGAGCACCGCAGCTACGCCTCGGGCGAACTGAAAACCATGCTCAATCCGTTTCAGCCGCCGAGCCGGACCGCGGAGAACAAAGCGCGCGAGCTGGTGCAAGGCGTCGGCGCGATGTTTCTGCGCGACGTGCAGGCTCGCCGCGGGGACGCATTGAAGACCGGCACGCGCATCGACACCGGCGAGGTCTGGTACGGCGAAGAAGCGGTGCGCCTCGGGCTGGCCGATGAGGTCGCCACGCTGGAGACGGCGATCGCCAAACATTGGCCGCAGATTCCGATGCACGACTTCACGGGCAGGCCGCGGGGAACCGGAGTGCTGTTCTCGGAACTTCCGGCCGATCTTGCGCAGCGCGTCGCCGACCGGGTGGCCGCGTCCTTCGTGTCGCTGAGGTAGTCATGGACGATTCGCTGCGGCTGACGGTGCGTGCCGTCGATGTCGGCTACGGTTTCACGAAGTTCGTGCGCGAGCTGCGCGAGTCCGAACCGGTGTGCCAGCACTTTCCGTCGATGGCGGCCGCCGCCGGCCGGCGCGCGCTCGCCGAGGGACTTGGCCAGCGGCGCGACACCGTGACGGTCGCCGTCGATGGCATCGACTACGAGGTCGGCCCGGATGTAGCGCTGGCCGTCGGGCGTTTCCGCGAGGAGACGTTTCATGACGATTTCGCGGAGTCGCCGACCTATCTGGCGCTGGTGCGCGGCGCACTCGCCTACATCGGGCAGCCGACGATCGACCTGCTGGTCGTCGGCCTGCCGGTATCGACGTTCATTGCGCGGCGCGAGGCGCTGCGTGCCCGGCTGATCGGCAGTCACGACTGCGGCGGCCGGGCCGTGGAAGTGCGCGACGTCCTGGTGCTGGCACAGCCGCACGGGGCGCTGGGCGCCTGGGGGCTGACCAAGAGCCGTTTTTACGAGACCAAGCGCCGCACCACGATGGTGGTCGATTGCGGCTATCGCACCTTCGACTGGATCGTGGCGCGCGGATTCCGCGTGATGGATGCGCTGTCCGGCGCGGTCAACCGCGGCATGCGAGATGCGCTGTTGGCGATCGCGGAGCCGCTCTCCAGCCAGCTCGGACTTCCGGTGCGCAGCCTGGAGCGGCTGGACGTCGCGCTGCGCACCGGCCAGCCCGCGCTACTCGCCGGCCGCGAGATCGACCTGGCTGGACACGTCGCGCAGGCGCACAAGGTCGCCGAGGAGGCGGTCGCATCGCTGAAGGCCGCGGTCGAGGAAGCCGCAGCCGAAATCGATCTGATCCTGCTCGTCGGCGGCAGCGCCTGGTTCTTCGCGCCGCACCTGCAACGCGCGTTCCCGAAACACCGCATCGAGCGCGTGCAGGACTCGATGTCGGCCAACGTGCGCGGCTACCAGCTCTACGGCATGGAAATCGCCGCCAGCCGGCAGCGGGCGCTACGAGCGATGGAAGCGGCTTGACCCAAAGAGGAGAGGTGCGATGGCTAGGACCACAACACGTAGGCGCAGCGAGCGTGACAAACCTTTGCGACGGCAGCCAGTCCAGCGCAGGATGCAAATACGCCTCACCATTGATTCTGATGTGTGTCCTGAGATCATCGACATGCTGTTGCCGATGTCGCGGGAATCCAGACGCATGGCCGCTCTGCAGTTGTTGCGCGAAGGACTGATCTTGAGACGCTTGATGAGACATCCTGCCGCGGCTGCCGGCGCTGCGCTTCAAGCAGGTGCCTGACAGTGGCGAAGAAATCCCATCAACGTCTGCCTTTGAGGGTCACGCTCGATCCGCAGGTTTGTCCAGAGGTGATCGAGATGCTGGCGCCGCTGTCGCGCGATGCGCGCCGCATGGTCGCTATTCAGTTGCTACGAGATGGGGTGTTCTTCCGCCGCTGGCACGGCAACCAGCCTGCCGCCCCGGCGCCGAACGGCAACGGCAAGATCGAACCGAAAGACGGCGCTGGCTGGCAGCCGCTGTGCGACACCGATCCTCTGGACGAATTCGGCATTCGGCCCTGATGCGCAAGCCGCGTTACCGATCCGCTTCCGAAGTGGCCAAGATCGCGTTCTGCGAGCGCAAGATCGTGTTAGACGCGCGGTTCGGCGACGAAGGCAACGCCTACAACCGCGCGCGTCGCCAGGAAGGCGACCGGCTGCACGCGGAACTCGCCGGCGGCGCCCCGGCCAGCCGCTGCTACATCGCGACCGCCGTGTTCGGCGCGGTCTCGCCGGAAACGATGCTGTTGCGCCTGTTCCGAGACCGCGTGCTCGCTCGGGCAAGCGCGGGGCGCGCCGCGATCGGCGCCTACTACCGGATCGGACCGACTTTGGCGCGCTGGTTCGGCCGCCCGCCGTGGAACGCGATGGTACGCGCCGCCTTGCGCATCACGATCCTGCCGCTGGCGCGGCTCTGGTTGAGGCTTGCGCGATAGCCGATGAGTGCTGAAACCATCCTCATCATCGCGCTGGTCGCGCTGGCGCTGGCGCTCGCCTGGAGCCGCCGGCGCGCGCGCCGGCGCATCGACATCGAGGCGGCGCTGCCGCCCGAGTTCAAAGGCGCGCGGCTGATACTGAACGAACCGCGCCTTCCTCTGCGGCGC
>DATLZG010000346.1:0-5997 GCA_035574095.1 Burkholderiaceae bacterium
TCGGCGTCGAGCTGCAGCGCCCGATGCACGTGGCCGTGTTCGCGCGCGGTGAGCAGCGCCGCGTCGCGGCACTCCGCGGGCACGCGCAGCCGCTCGCACACCGCGCGCGCCAACGCCACGCTGCGTTCTTCGTGGCCAGGATGCCGCGGCCACAGTTCGCGCGGCGTCGTGCCTTTGCCGAGATCGTGCACGAGCGCGCCGAAACGCGCCGGCAGCGCGGCGCCGAGCGCCGCAGCGGCATCGAGCACCAGCAGCAGGTGCGCGCCGGTGTCCACCTCGGGATGCGCGTCCGCGCGCTGCGGCACGCCCCACAGCGCGTCCACTTCGGGCAGCAGCCGCGCCAGCGCGCCGCATGCGCGCAGCACTTCGAGCATGCGCGACGGGCGCGGCTCCATCAGGCCGCGCGCCAGCTCCTGCCAGACGCGCTCGGGCACCAAAGCGTCGACTTCGCCCGCCTCGACCATGCGCCGCGCCAGCGCCAGCGTCTCCGGCGCCACGCTGAAGTCGTGAAAGCGTGCGGCGAAGCGCGCCAGCCGCAGCACGCGCACCGGGTCCTCGGCAAAGGCCGCGCTGACGTGACGCAGCACTTTCGCTTCGAGGTCGCGCTTGCCGCCGAACGGATCGATCAGTTGTCCGTTCTCGTCGAGCGCCATCGCGTTGATCGTCAGATCGCGCCGGGCGAGGTCCTGCTCCAGCGTCACATCGGGCGCGGCGTGAAAGACGAAACCGTGGTAACCGGGCGCGCGCTTGCGCTCGGTGCGCGCCAGCGCGTATTCCTCGTGCGTGACCGGGTGCAGGAACACCGGGAAGTCCTTGCCGACCGGCGTGAAGCCGGCGGCGCGCATCTGTTCGGGCGTGGCGCCGACGACGACCCAGTCGCGGTCGCCGTGGGCGCGGCCGAGCAGCTGATCGCGCACGCAGCCGCCGACCGCGTAGATCTTCATCGCGTCGAACGCAGACGTGGCGGTGCCCAGCTACCGCCGCGCGCGCGCGCGCAACATCGCCAGCCGCGCGCGCGGGTTCAGGCCGGCCAGATACAGCGCCGCTTCGGGTTCCATCGGCGTCGCGCGGATGCCCAGTTCCGGCGCCGGCCGGTAGGGCTGCTCGCTGGCGACGTTGTCGACCTTCATCGAATCGAGGTTGTCGCGCGACAACAGCGGTTCGCCCGGCAACAGCTCCATCAGCCGCGCCTGCAGGCGGGCGAGCGAGTCCGGCAGCGCGATTACCGGGCGCGGATGTCCGGCGGCGCGTGCGGCGAACGCCACCAGCTCGCGCAGCGTGTAGATGCGCGGGCCGGCCAGTTCGTAGGTCTTGCGGTAGGTCGCCTCGTTGTCGAGGCTGTTGGCGATGGCGCGCGCCACGTCCTGTACCCACACCGGCTGGAAGCGGGCGTTGGCGCCGCCGATCGGCAGCACCGGAAACCAG
This sequence comes from Burkholderiaceae bacterium, assembly GCA_035574095.1. Lineage (GTDB taxonomy): Bacteria > Pseudomonadota > Gammaproteobacteria > Burkholderiales > Burkholderiaceae_F > JAKANT01. Next base: position 1,426 of record DATLZG010000346.1, read on the forward strand.
CGCGCGAGCTTGGCGAACAGGTTCAGGAACCGGTCCTCGGCACCGAACACGACCGACGGACGGAAGATCGTCCACGCAAGCGGCGAGCCGCGCACGTGCGCCTCGCCCGCCGCCTTGCTGCGCAGGTACAGCGACGGGGCGTCGGGCGAGGCGCCGAGCGCGCTGATGTGCAGCAGGCGGCTGACGCGGTGTTTGGCGCAGGCGGCGATGAGGCGGCGCGGCAGCTCGGCGTGCACGCGGTCGAAGTCGGCGGCGGCGCCGTGCAGGATGCCGACCAGGTTGATCACCGCGTCCCGTCCCGCCAGCAGCCGGTCGAGCGTGGCGTCGTCGTGGATATCGGCTTCCACGACGTCGCAGGTCGGCAGCAGGATCAGATGCTTGGCCTTGTCGCGCCGGCGTGCTGGCACCAGCACGCGGCAGCCGCGCGCGACCAGCAGGTTGACGACGTAGCGACCGATGAAGCCGGAGCCGCCGAGTACGAGGACGTCGGTGTGGCGCATGTGTCGCAAGAACGGTAAACGGCGCCGATTCTATGGGACGCGCGCCGGCGGCGCTTGGCGCCGATCGAGTGCCGCGCCGACGGTGCGCTACGGGAGGTCGGTCGTACCGGCCGCCCGCGGTGCGATCGAACCGAGCCGCGCCTTCAGCGAGCTTTCGCCGTTGCCGAACAAGGCCGCGTAGATCACGCTGTTGGCCAACACCTTCTTCACGTAGTCGCGCGTCTCGTTGAAGGGAATGGTCTCGGCGAAGATCGCGCCTTCCACCGCGCGCGGCAGCGCGGCGCGCCAGGCGCGCGCGCGCATCGGCCCGGCGTTGTACGCGGCCGACGCGAGCAGGGCATTGGCGTCGAGGTCGTCGTAGACCAGACGCAGATACTGGGTGCCGAGGCGCAGGTTGACCTCCGGTTCGGTGACGCGGCCCGGGCGGAAGTCGTTCATGCGGACGCGGCGCGCCACGTATTGCGCGGTGGCCGGCATCAACTGCATCAGCCCCTGCGCGCCGGCGGAGGAGCGGGCATCGGCGATGAAACGCGACTCCTGGCGGATCAGTCCGTACACCCAGGCCGGGTCGAGACCTGCCGCTTCCGCGTGCTGCATCAGCTCGTCGCGATGCGGCGCCGGATAGCGGCTGTCGAGATCGATCTCGGCGCGCGTGCGCTCCGACGCGGCGATCATGCGATCGAACACGCTGCGCCGGCGCGCGTATTCGGCGGCGGCCAGCAGTTCACGGTCGCTTTTGCCGCGTAGCTGCCATGACCACTCGCGATTTCCCTCCATGCGCAGACCGAGTTCGTAGAACTTCAGCGCGCGGGCGAAGCCCGGATTGCCGTCCAAGGCGGCGACTTCCTGCTCGGTCGGCGGCTGCGCCGGGCGCGCGAGCGTGAACGGAAGGCCGAGTTCCTCGGCCGCGAGGCGTCCATAGAAGTCCAGACGGTCGGCGATCAAGCGCAGGTAGACGTGTGCCTGATCCGCGCGGTCGGCCGCCAGCAGCGCCCGCGCGTGCCAGTAGATCCAGGCCGGGTCGCGCCGCAACGGCAGCGGCATGCGCTCGACGGTTGCGCGCACCAGCGCCCAGTCCGGGCCGCTGGCGTCGCCGCGCAATGCGGCGCGCACCTGCCACTCGAGGACCTCGTCGGCGCGCGCGGTTTCCGGCGCCACGCCGACCAGTTCGCCGCCGCGGCGATACCAGGCGAGCGCCTCCGGCATCAGCTTGTACGCGGCCATGTGCGCGATGCGCCCCCACGTGCGGGCGCGCGCCTCCGGCGCCAGATGAGGCTCGAGCCGTTCCGCGTAGTGCGCGGCCCGCTGCGGATCGTCGCGCGCCAGCCGCGCGATGGCCACCAGCGCCAGCTCGCGCTGCGCCGTCAGCGCGCGCTCGTTGGCAGCGAGCCACGCCGCGGGGCGGTCGATCGCCTGCGCGATCGCCGCCGAGTTCGCCTTCGGCAGCCACGCGACGAGCCGCTTGGCCACCGCCGGCTGGTTGTTCTCGACCAGCACGCGCATGCGCTCCCAGGGCGAGATGCGCTCGTCGATCGCCAGCGCCTCGGTCAGCGCCCAGCAGCCGTCGCTGCCGCCGTCGCGCATGGCCGCCAGCAGTCGCCGCGCCTCGGCCGCCAGTTCGTCGATGCGGCGGCCTTCGTTGCGCTGGTAGCGCGCCAGCGCCGCATAGCAGCGCAGCTGCGGATCGTCGTGCCACACCAGCAGCGGCAGTTCGCGCTCGAACGCCGCGTAGTCGCGGCGTCCGCCGAGTGCGAGCAGCCATTCGAGCCGCATGCGGTCCGCCACGTACGTGCCGGCGTGGCGCGCGATGAAGCCGGCGACGTCGGCGTCGATGCGCTCCGGCGCATCCGTGCGCAGGCGCAACGTCAGCCGCCACAGCTCGATATAGGCCGCGAGCGGGTGATCTTTCAGGCCGCCGGCGAGCGCTTCGAAGCGTTCGCGGTTGCCCAGCAAGGCGGCGTCGCGTGCGGCGAGGAAAGTGTCGTCGGCTTGCCGCGCCGCGAGTGCGGAAACGCCGCGCGCCGCGGCCGGCAGCGGCGCGAGCCATGCGTACGCGAGTCCCAACAACAGGGCGGTTTGAAAGACGAAGGTCGCGCGTAACATCGATTCGAGGCTAACACAGCGTGGCGGCGACCAACGATGGACGAAGCGGGCGCAAACGACGCCGATTTTCAGCGCGACGTGCTGCGCGCCAAACTGATCGCGGCCCGTGAGCTGCTGGCCGAGCGCGCCGAGATCGAACAAGCACTGGCCGCGCGCGTCGGCCGCTGGCTGCGCACGATGCCGGTGGCGCGACTGGCTTTTTTCTGGCCGATCCGCGGTGAGCCCGACCTCAGGCGCACGGTCGCCGCCTGGCTCGCGGAAGATGCGCAGCGGCGCGCGGCGCTGCCGGTGATCGCCGGCGAGGTGTTGGAGTTCGCGCCTTGGACGCCCGATACGCCGATGGCGGACGGCCCCTACGGCATCAAGGTGCCGGCGCGCCACGCGCGTATCGCGCCGCAGTTGCTGCTGATTCCCTGCGTCGGCGTGGACAATCTGCGCTACCGGCTCGGCTACGGGGGCGGCTATTACGACCGCACGCTGGCGCGGCTCGATCCGCGGCCGGTCGCAGTCGGAATCGCGTTCGAGTGCGGTCGCGTCAACACCATCGCCCCGCAGCCGCATGACATCCGCCTCGATCTGGTGATCACCGAGGCCGGGGTGCTGTAGCTTAGCCGCGATGTTTCACGGGGGAAGCGGGGATTGCGCGCGCGGATGCGCCGGCAGGTTGCGCGAGAGGGGCGCAGTCGAATGCCCGCAGGCATTCGCGCGCACTTGAGCGCAAGATGCCGGCGCAGCCGCCGCGCAAACCCGCGTAGCCCCGACGATCCAAAGCGGCTGCGCGGCGCACGTACCGCCGGCGCTCAGCGAAGCTGAAGAAACCCCACCTGCGGGGGCGACCTCGTGAAAGATCCGGGTTAGGTGTCGCGCCGCGGGCCGCGGGCGAACTCCTCGAGTATCCAGTCGCGGAACAGCGCCACGTGCGGCAGGTCGCGGCGCTCGCGGTTTTCGATCAGGTAGTAGGCGTAGCCGGTGCGCAGGCGCAGGTGCGGAAACGGCGCGATCAACTGGCCGGCGGCGAGCAGATCGGCGAGAAACGGCTGGCGGCCCAGCACCACGCCCTGGCCGCGCACGGCGGCCTGCACGGTCTGGTCGATGAACGTGAAATACAGCTTGCCGGCGACAGGCTGCTGTGCCGGCGGCGGCACGCCGGCGAATTCGAACCAGCGCGACCAGGCGCTCGCACTGGATACCGGCGAACCGTCGTCGACTTCGAGCAAGGGCAAACGCAGCAGATCGGCCGGCGTGGTGAGCGAGACTGAGCTGCGCTCCAACAGCGCGCGGCTTACCGCGGGCGTGATCTCCTCCGCCACCAGTTCGACCGCCGCTTCCGGCGCACGCTGCGGCAGGCTGCGACGCAGCGCGAAGTCCATGCCCTCCGCTTCGATATCGACGAAGCGGTCGCTGGCGTCGATGCGGATTTCGATCTCCGGGTGCGCGCGCTGAAACGCCGCCAGCCGCGGTACCAGCCACAGCGATGCGAAGGACGCATACGTGGTCAATGCCACGCGCGGCGGGCCGGATGCGCCGCGGATCTCGTCGACCGTGCGATCGATCGTCGCCAGCGCCTGCTGCACGGCACGCAGCAACTGCTCGCCCACGGCCGTCAACTCGAGCGCGCGCGTGCGGCGCACGAACAACTTCTTGCCGACCTGGCGCTCCAGTGCCGCCACCTGGCGGCTGATCGACGACTGCGTCAGGTTCAGCTCGGCCGCCGCCTGCGTGAACGACAGCCGCCGCGCGGCCGCTTCGAAGCCGCGCAAGGCGGCCAGCGCGATCGGACGGCGGCGGCGCGGCGGGCGCGAGGTCATCCCCCGATTATGCATGCGCGATTCGCATGCGTCGCGTGCGAACGTTTCGTTTGTCGTGCCGCCGCGCGCGCCCTCTAATGCGCCGATGCCGCGGCAAACGTCGCGGCGCCGCTCGGGAGAAAGGCGATGAGCTGGGAAACGGTGCGAACGATCGATCTCGG
>DATLZG010000347.1:0-6207 GCA_035574095.1 Burkholderiaceae bacterium
TGGGATCGGCTGGAGAACGTCGGTGCCCATCACTATCCCTGGCCGCCAGTACGCTGGCTGCTGCGCGACCGCTACGACAGCGCCGCGCACCTCGCGGCGATCGGCCGCCCGGTGCTGGTCGCGATCGCCGAGCGCGACGACATCGTGCCGCCGCGGTTCGGACAGGCGCTGTACGAGTCGCTCGGCGATCCCAAGCGGCTGGCAACGATCAAGGGCGCCGGGCACAACGACTGGCTGCTGCGAACCGATGCGCGCTGGTGGCGCGAAGCGCTGGCGTTCCTGCTGGCCGACCGCGAGCCGTAGATGGCGATGCGCGTCGAGTGTTACGCGGGATATCGCGGCGAGCAGGAACCGGTGGCGTTCTGGCTCGGCGAACGCCGGCTCGTCGTGCGCGACATCGTCGACCGCTGGTTCGCGCCCGCGAGCCGCTGGTTCAAAGTCGCGGCCGACGACGGTGACTTCTACATCCTGCGCCACGACGCAACCAGCGGCGTGTGGGAACTGGCCGCGTACACGCGCGGCCGCGCCTAAGATGCCGCCATAAGGGTAACGGGAGGCCCGCATGACCGTGCACCGGCAGATCACCGACCTGATCGGCAACACGCCGATCGTCGAGCTGCGCAGCTTCGACACCGGCGCCTGCCGTTTGCTGCTGAAGCTCGAAAGCCAGAACCCGGGCGGCTCGATCAAAGACCGCATCGGCCGCTCGATGATCGAAGCGGCCGAACGCGAAGGAAGAATCGGCCCCGGCTCCACGCTGGTGGAGGCCACGGCCGGCAACACGGGACTGGGGCTGGCGCTGGTGGCCGCCGCCAAGGGCTACCGGCTGATCCTCGTGATCCCGGACAAGATGAGCCAGGAAAAGCTCGCGCATTTGCGCGCGCTGGGGGCGGAGATCGTGCTGACGCGCTCCGACGTCGGCCGCGGCCACCCGCAGTACTACCAAGACCTGGCCGAGAGGATCACGCGCGAAACGCCGGGCGCGTGGTACGTGAACCAGTTCGGCAATCCGGCCAATCCGCTCGCGCACGAGACCACCACCGGCCCGGAAATCTGGGCGCAGACCGCGGGCGAGGTCGACGCGATCGTCTGCGGCGTGGGCTCGGGCGGCACGCTGACCGGGCTGTCGCGCTACTTCGCGCGCGTCGCGCCGCAGGTGGAGATGGTGCTGGCCGATCCGGCCGGTTCGGTGCTCGCCGACTACGTGCGCACCGGCAAGGTCGGCACCGCCGGCTCGTGGCTGGTCGAAGGCATCGGCGAGGACTTCGTGCCGCCGATCGCGGATCTGTCGCGCGTGCGGCACGCCTACAGCATCGACGACCGCGAAGCGATGCGCACCGTGCGCGCGCTGCTGCGGCAGGAGGGAATCCTCGCCGGCGGCAGTACCGGCACGCTGCTGGCCGCCGCCTTGCGCTACTGCCGCGCGCAGACGCGCGCGAAAACGGTGGTCACGTTCGTCTGCGACACCGGCAACAAGTACCTGGGCAAGCAGTTCAACGACCACTGGCTGAACGATCAGGGCCTGGGCGAGCGGCCCGTCTACGGCGACCTGCGCGACCTGATCTCGCGCAGCTACCGCGAGCACGAGGTGATCGCCGTCGCGCCCGACGATGCGCTGACGGTGGCGCTGGCGCGCATGAAGATGTTCGACGTCTCGCAACTGCCGGTGCTGGAAGGCGAGCGGCTGGTCGGCATCGTGGACGAAAGCGATCTGCTGCTTGCCGCGTACCGCGACCGCGCGGCGTTCGAGCGGCCGGTGCGCGAAGTGATGACGAGCAAAGTGCGCACCGTCGATCACCGCGCGTCGATCGACGACCTGATGCCCATTTTCGATGCCGGCCTGGTGGCGGTGGTCAACGACGACGAAGGCTTCCATGGCCTGATCACCCGCATCGACGTGCTGAACTTCCTGCGCCGCAACCGGCCGCAATCCGCGCCGTGAGGAGCGAAGCGATGAGCGAAGGCACCGAGCGCCTGCCCACCAACCGCGTGCTGCCGCAGCAGGGCGAGCGGCACGAATTCGCCACGCGCGTGATCCACGCCGGCCAGGTGCCGGACCCCGCGACCGGCGCGGTGATGACGCCCATTTACACGACCAGCACCTACCGGCAGCAAGCGCCGGGCGTGCACAAGGGGCTGGATTACGGCCGCAGCCACAACCCGACGCGGTGGGCCTTCGAGCGCTGCGTGGCCGATCTCGAAGACGGCCGCGCCGGCTTCGCCTTCGCGTCCGGTATGGCGGCGATCGCCACCGTGCTGGAGCTGCTGCCGGCCGGCGCGCACGTCGTGGCCAGCGACGACCTCTACGGCGGCACGTATCGCCTCTTCGAGCGCGTGCGCCGCAACAGCGCCAAGCTCGACTTCAGTTACGTCGATGCGTCGGACCCGGCCGCGATCGAAGCGGCGATCCGCCCCAACACCCGCATGCTGTGGGTGGAGACCCCCAGCAATCCGCTGCTGAAGCTCGTCGATCTGGAGGCGGCCGCCCGCATCGCCCGCGCGCATGGGCTGCTGGCCGTGGCCGACAACACCTTCGCCACCCCGTACAACCAGCGCCCGCTGGCGGCCGGCTTTCACATCGTCGTGCACTCGGTGACCAAATACATCAACGGCCACTCGGACATGATCGGCGGCGTCGCGGTGGTGGGCGACGACGAGGCGCTGATCGAACGGCTGGGTTTCCTGCAAAACGCGGTGGGCGCGATCGCCGCGCCGTTCGATTGTTTCCTCGCGCTGCGCGGAGTGAAGACGCTGGCCGTGCGCATGCAGCGCGCGGCCGAAAACGCGCTCGCGGTGGCGCGCTTTCTGGAGGCGCGGCCCGACGTCGAGCGCGTGATCTACCCGGGGCTGGAAAGCCACCCGCAGCATGGGCTGGCGCGCCGGCAGATGAAAACCGGCGGCGCGATGGTCAGCGCCGTTTTGCACGGCGGGCTGGAGCGCGCGCGGCGCGTGCTGTCGCGCTGCCGGGTGTTCACGCTGGCCGAAAGCCTGGGCGGTGTCGAGAGCCTGATCGAACACCCGGGCATCATGACGCACGCCTCCATCCCGCCGGCGCGTCGCGCCGAACTGGGCATCGCCGACGGCCTGATCAGGCTGAGCATCGGCATCGAAGACGCGCGCGATCTGGTCGAGGATCTACGACACGCGCTGGCCTGAACCGCGCCGCGCTTACCGGCGCGGCCGGTTCTCCGCATACGGCTCGTGCAACTGCACCGGCTGCGAGACCTTGCGCAGTCGCATGTTCAGCACCTCGACGAACACCGAGAAACCCATCGCGAAGTACACGTAGCCCTTCGGCACCTCGACCTCGAAGCCTTCGGCGATCAGCACCATGCCGATCATCAGCAGGAAGGCGAGCGCCAGCACCTTGACGGTCGGATGGCGGCTGACGAAAGCGTGCACGTACTTGGACAGCACCAGCATCAGGACCACCGACAGCACGATCGCCAGCGCCATGATCTTGATGTCGCGCACCATGCCGATCGCGGTGACGATGGAGTCGATCGCGAACACGACGTCGAGCAGCGCGATCTGCACCAGCACCGCGCCGAAGCTTGCCTTGACCGCCGCGCCCTTGGCATCGGTTTCCCCTTCCAGCTTCTGGTGCAGCTCGGCGGTGGCCTTGTAGATCAGGAACAGTCCGCCGGCGATCAGGATGATGTCGCGCCACGAGATGCCGTGGCCGAACACCGTGAACACGTTTTGCGTCAGGCCGAGGATCCAGACGATCGAAAACAGCAGCGCCAGCCGGCCGATGGCCGCGATCGTCAGCCCGATCGTGCGCGCCCGGTCCTGCTGCTCGCGCGGCAGCTTGCCGGCCAGGATCGAGATGAAGATCACGTTGTCGATGCCGAGCACCAGTTCCAGCGCGGTCAGCGTGGCCAGTGCGATCAACGCTTCGGGAGTGAGCAGCCAGTCGAGCATCGGGTCGTCCTCGTGGAGATGAGTCGGAGAATCGGAATCTGACCCCGTTTTTCAGGCGGCCAGGCGGTAGGTGCTGCCGCCTGCGGCCTTGGCCTCGTACATCGCGCGGTCGGCGCGGGCCAGCAGGTCGGAGACATTGTCCGCGTGCAGCGGGTAGATGGCGATGCCGATACTGGCGGAGGTCTGCAGGCGCAGCGCGCCGTACTCGATCGGCGCCGCGATGCTGGCGTTCAGCCGCGCGGCGAGCGCGGCCAGGTTTCCGCCGTCGTGATCGGCTTCGGCCACCACCACGAACTCGTCGCCGCCGACGCGCGCGACCAGATCGTGCGCGCGCACCGCCTCGCGCATGCGGGCGGCCGTATGCCGCAGCAGCGCGTCGCCCGCGGCGTGGCCGTAACGGTCGTTGATCGGCTTCAGATCGTCGATGTCGATCCATAGCACGCCGAAGCGGCGCCCGTTGCGCCGCGCGCGCGACAGGATCTGCGGCAGGGCGGCGGCCAGGTGCGTGCGGTTGGCCAGTCCGGTCAGCGCGTCTTCGGAGGCGGCGCGCCGCGCTTCTTCGCGCTCGCGGCGGATCACCGCCACCTGTTCGGCCAGGCCGAGCGACAGCACCAGCATCTCGAACATCGTGCCGATCTGCATGCCGTACTCGGTGATCCAGGTGACCGGGAACAGCCCGATATTGCGCAGGAACAGCAGCGAGGCGCCGGCGGCCGGCAGCGTGATCGCCACCGCAACGTAGGCCGCCGGCCGGCTGCGTGCGCCGATCCAGTGGTACAGCGCCACCGAGTAGACGACCAGCACCGCGCCCAGACCGAAAAGCATCGAACACCAGAACGCCACCAGGCGCGGCGCCACCGGTATCGCGACGAGGATCGCCAGCCCCAGCCACTGCAGCGTGCGCAGCACGCGCCCGGCGCGCGGCGACAGCGCGCCACTGGCGAGATAGGTGTGTACGAAATAGGTGACGCCGGTGGCGGCGAGCACCACCGCCAGATAGCTTGCTCGGTCGACGATCTGTGGCAGTTCCGGGTACAGATACAGGCTCGCCAGCCCGTTTTGCGTGCCCATGAAGAACACCATCGTCGCCGTGTACACCACATAGGCGAGATAGACGCGCGCGCGCAGCGCGACGTACAGCGCCAGGTTGTACAGCAGCAGCGTGATCAGACACCCGTAGTAGATGCCGAGAGCCAGCGCCTCCGTCTGGCGGGCTGCGCGCAGCGCGTCGTCGCGCCACAGCGATAGCGGCAGGCTCACCAGGCCGACGCTCTGATAGCGCAGGTAGTAGGTGGCCGCGCCGCCGGGCGTCGGCGCGATCGGGAACAGGAACCCCCGGTCCGGCAGCGCGCGCTCGGAGACACGGGTGTGGTCGCCGGCGCGGCTGGCCTCGAAGCCGCCGCCCGGCCGCGGCGCGTACAAGGTGAGCGAATCGACGAACGGATAGGCCAGCTCCAGCACGCGCGGCGCGCGATCGCCCGGCGCGAAGCGCAGCGCGAACCGGATCCACAACACCGAGTGGATGTGGCCGAGATTGCGCGGATCGCCGGTCGGCGCAACGAAGTGGTCGGCGAAAGCCGGCTGGGCCACGTCCTCGACGTCGAGCTTGCCGGTCGGATCGACGTACACGCTGAGCGCGTCGGTCAGCACCACCCGCGGCGCGTGCGGATCGACGACCGCAACGTCGGCCGCCGCTGCCCGCTGCGCAGTGCACAGCAGCACCAGTATCGCGAGCGGGCCCCAGGCCGAAACCGATCGGACGAGGCGGCGGGCGTGCATTCGATCGACTCTTCTTGCTGTTGGGCGAAGCCGCGGCCCGGTTCAGCGGCGGCCATTGTACGAAGCGCTCGCCAGCGCGCCCCCGCCGCGCCCACGATCGTCCGCGGCAACGAAACGTCCGCGCTTGTTTCAGCGAATGGCCGCCAGCGGCGCCGGCGCACCGCGCGCGGCGGAGGGTGCGGGCGCGAAAGTAAGCGCTTCGCGGCGCGCCCGCGCCCGCTCGTCGGGGGTCAGTTCACGCATCTGTGCCAACACCCGCAGCGCGGCCGCGCGATCCGGTGCGCCGCGCAGAAACTCGCGCTCGTAGGCGGCGCGCGGCTGGCGCAGTCCGGCCGCGAGCCACGCCGCCTGCAGCGGCGTGAGCTGCGCCGGCGTCTTGCCGAAGTAGGCGCGCGCAGCGGCGCGCGCGCCGCAGATGCCGGGGCCCCAGTCGGCGCTGTTCAGGTACAGCTCCAGGATGCGGCGCTTGCCGAGCGTGCGCTCCATCTCGACCGCGTACAGCAG
>DATLZG010000348.1:0-2215 GCA_035574095.1 Burkholderiaceae bacterium
GCTCGCGCGCACGCCGATGCAGCGCTTCGGCGAGGTCGACGAACTAGGCGGCGCGGCCGTCTATCTGGCTTCGCCGGCGGCGTCTTACGTCACCGGCGCGACGATCGCGGTCGACGGCGGCTTCCTGGCCGCCGGCATGTGAGGGCGCGCCATGCAAACGCCTGCTCACGGCACGCCGCCCGGCGGCCTGTACGCGCGCCTGCTCGCCGGCGAGGCGACGCTGGCGGGGATTTGCCTGGTGGCGATGGTGGTGCTGATTTTCGCCGGCGGCATCGCACGCCTGCTCGGCCACCCGCTGAACTGGGCGATCGATCTAGCCACCGCCCTGTTCGCCTGGGCCTGCTTTCTGTGCGCCGACATCGCGTGGCGGCGCGACAGCCTGATCGCGTTGAACTGGTTGGTCGAGCGTCTGCCACCGGCGGCGCAGGCGCTGTGCCGGCTGGCGGTCCTGGCCCTCGTCGCCGCGTTTCTGCTGTACGTGATCGGCTTCGGCATCCAGTTGGCCTGGCTGAGCCGCGCGCGCAGCTTCCAGGGCATTCCCGGCGTGTCCTACTCCTGGGTGACCGCCAGCATGCCCGTCGGCGCGATGCTGCTGCTGGCGACGACGCTGCGCAAATGGCGCGCCGAGTGGCCGCGGCTGCGCGCGCAGTTCGGCGGCGCGCAGGAGGCCGGCCAATGACGCTGGCGCTGCTCGCCTTCCTCGCCCTGGTGCTGATCGGCATGCCGGTGGCGTTCGCCTTCGGCATCGCCGGGATAGTGTTCTTCCTGCAGCAGCCGGAGCTGCCGATCTCGGTGCCGATCCAGCTCACCGTGTCGGCGACGCAGAACTTCGCGCTGCTGGCGATTCCGCTGTTCATCATCGCCGGCAACTTCCTGAACCACGGCGGGCTGACCGAGCGCCTGCTACGGCTGGCGCTGATGCTGACCGGGCGGCTGCGCGGAGGGCTGGCCCAGGTGTCGGTGGCGCTGGCCACGCTGATGGGCGGCGTCTCCGGCTCCTGCATCGCCGACGCGGCGATGCAGTCGCGCATGCTCGGGCAGGAGATGATCAAGCGCGGTTTTCCGCGCGGCTACGCGGCGGCGGTGCTGTCCTGGGGTTCGATCCTGACACCGCTGATTCCGCCCGGTATCGGCTACATCCTGTACGGGACGGTCGGGCAGGTGTCGATCGGCCGCCTGTTCGCCGCCGGCGTGATCCCCGCCTTGCTGATGTGGGCCGCGCTGGCGCTGGCGATCGGCTGGACCGCGGGCCGGCGCCAACTGCAACCCGAGCTGGCGCGGCGGCCGACCGTGCGCGAGGTCGGCAGCGCGCTCGGCGGCGGCATCTGGGCGCTGCTGTTTCCGGTGCTGCTGTTGGCCGGGCTGCGCTTCGGCGTGTTCACGCCGTCCGAGATCGGTGCCTTTGCGGTCGTCTATGCGGTGGCGGTGGGCGCGTTCGCCTACCGGGCGCTGGGGCGGCGCTCGCTGCGCGAGGCGCTGGAGGGCAGCATGGGCGATATCGGCGCGGTGATGTTCCTGATCGCGCTGTCGGCGATCTTCAGTTACGGCATCGTGTTCGAGCGCATCCCGGAGCTGGTGTCGGAGGCGACGCTCAGGATCACGCGCGAGCCGCATCTGATCATGGCGCTGATCGTGCTGCTGGTGCTGGCGGCCGGCACGCTGATCGACGGCTCGATCCTGATCGTGATGCTGACGCCGATCTTTCTGCCGCTGGCGCAGGAAGCCGGCATCGATCCGGTGCACTTCGGCATCGTGTTCGTGATCGCCGCCACCGTCAGCAACTTCACGCCCCCGGTGGGATCGGCGATGTACGCGGTCTGTTCGATCCTGCGCTGTCCGGTGGCGGAGTACACGCGCGCGTCACCGGCATTCCTGCTGGCGATCACGGTCATTACGTTGCTGGTGATCGCGGTGCCGCCGCTGGCGCTGTGGCTGCCGAACCTGCTGTTCGGCCAGTGAGGACCAGCGCTCAGGCGAGCAGCACCAGTTGCCCGACCGTGCGCCGCTGCTGCAAGTCGCGGTGCGCCTGCTCCGCCGCCGCGAACGCATAGCGCGCGATCTGCGGCGCCAGCGCACCGCTGCGCAGCGCGTCGAACACGCGCTCGGCCATCTCGCGCAGGCGGCGCGGCTGCGCCGTGAAGTGGAAGATCACCGGGCGCGAAAACGTGACGGACTTGCTCATCAGCCAGTCGGCATCGATCGGCGGCCAGGCGCC
>DATLZG010000349.1:0-21016 GCA_035574095.1 Burkholderiaceae bacterium
CGCGCGCCAGCCGCGGCGGCTCCGCGCCGATCATCAGCCGCGCCAGCGCCGCGTTGTCGTGCACACGTGGATCGACCACCGCCACGACGCGCCCCGCGCGCAACACCGTGCAGCGATGTGCCAGCGCGCGCACCTCGTCCAGCTTGTGGCTGATGTAAAGGATCGAGCAACCCTCGGCGGCGAGCCGGCGCAGAAAGGCGAACAGCTTGTCCACCGCGGCCGGCGCCAGCACGGACGTGGGCTCGTCCAGGATCAGCAGCCGCGGGCGCGCGAGCAGCGCGCGCAAAATTTCCACCCGCTGCCGCTCGCCGACGGACAGCGCGTGCACCGGCCGCAATGGGTCGATCTCCAGCCCATAGGCGCCGGCCGCGGCGCGGATGCGCTCGACCACCGCCTCCAGCGGCGCCCCATCGGCGAGCCCCAGCCAGACGTTCTCGGCGACGGTCAGCGTCTCGAACAGCGAGAAGTGCTGAAACACCATCGCGATGCCCCGCGCCCGCGCCTCGTGCGGATTGCGGATCGCGACCGGCCGCCCGTCGATGCGGATCTCGCCGGCGTCGGCCGCGAGCGCGCCGTAGATGATCTTCATCAGCGTCGACTTGCCGGCGCCGTTCTCCCCCAGCACTGCGTGGATCTCTCCCGGCGCCACTGCGAGCGAGACGTCCTCGTTGGCGACGACGCCGGGAAACCGTTTGTGAATTCCGATCAGTTCGAGGCGGGGAGTCATCGTTTCGCGGGTCACGGCGCGTGCCGGCGCCGAGGCACAAGCGGCTGGCGGAGGCGGTGAGATTCGAACTCACGAAGGGTTGCCCCTTGCCGGTTTTCAAGACCGGTGCCTTAAACCGCTCGGCCACGCCTCCGGGGCGCGCATTTTGCCGGTTTTGTCTGCGGCCGCGCGCGCAGCGCGCTTAACTTCGGCTGCGCCGAAGTTAGCCTCCGACGCAACGTGCCGGCGATGTCCCGAAGTCTGTTGAACGCGTGAGCTGAGGTGGCGGCTCCTTCGACCCGCATGCGCGAGCATGCGGGTTGCCTTGCAAGCAACCGAAGGAGCCACCAAGATGAAGTCTCACACGAAGCCCGCCTTGCGGGCCATGCCTGCTGCGCAGGTCCAGATCTCGCTGCCCGTGCAGGGCGTGCTGCGCGATGTCCGCCACGCCTTCCTGGGCCTGTGCATCGATGCGGGCCAGAAGGTGCTGGCCGCGATGATGCAAGCCGACCGCATCGCGGTGCGACGCCCGCGTGCACGCTCGCTGACCGAGGGGGAGCTTTCGCTGGCGAGCTTCGAGTGGGCCGCTGGCTGCGACCCGCTGGACGCCGCCACCATGGCCGCCATCGCCGCGGGCGTCTCGACGCGCCGCTACGCCAGCAACGCAGGAGCCGGTGCCGGCGGCGCACCGGCCGCGCGCGGCCTCCAAGCGCGCGGCGTCGCGCCGCTTCGTGCAGCTCAGCCAGGAGCAACTCGCGCAGTGGCTGTCGCGGCCGCTGGGCGAGGTGGACCTGCCGGTGGTGATGATCGACGGCATGCACTTGCGCGACCGCGTGATCCCGCTGGCGCTGGGCGTCGACGCGCAGGGCAACACGCACGTGCTCGGGCTGCGCGAGGGCTCCACCGAGGCCACGCGCGTGGTCGCCGCGCTGCTGTCGGACCTCGTCGAGCGCGGGCTGGACGCCCAGCGCATGCGGCTGTGGGTGATCGACGGCGGCAAGGCGCTGCGCCGGGCCATCGTCCAGACCTTCGGTGCCAGCGCGCTCGTGCAGCGCTGCCAGGAGCTGGAAGCGCCGCAACATGCTGGAGCACCTGAGCGAGGACATGCACGCCGGCGTCAAGCAGGCCCTGAAGGACACCTGGTCGGCCTCGGACGCCGATCTGGCCAGCAAACAGCTCGGCCGTCTGGCATCGTCGTTGCACGCCCGGCACCCGGGTGCGGCGGCCAGCCTGCGCGAGGGCCTGGAGGAGACGCTGACCGTCCAGGCCTTGGGCATCACCGGGGCGCTGTATCGCACGCTGCGCACGACAAACCCCATCGAGAACCTGAACGGCTCGGTGGCGAACTACTGCCGCAACGTCAAGCGCTGGGGCGACGGCCAGATGGTGCTGCGCTGGGTGGCCAGCGCACTCAGCGACGCGGCAACCCGCATGCGCAAGCTGCGGGGCTGCGGCCAGATGCGCACCCTCCTCAAGGCCCTGGATGCCCGTCGTCCAGCAAGTGCCGCGCGTCAATCAGGATGAGAAGAGCGCGTCAATCAAGCTGAGAACGATGGCGAGGGCGGAAAGGGGGACTGTCTGAATTTCTGTGTGTGAAGCGGGGAAGAGACTTGTCCACGGCGGCGGGCGTCGCTTGCGACGAACGACCGACGCGGTGGGCAAGTCGGTGCTGCATGTTACGCGGCGCTCCTGGTGAAGCGATCGCCGTAGGCGATCGCAAATTGGTTCATCGCCTCGCGCCATTCCTTGGCCGCACGGCCCCAGTCGGCCGTGATGTTGCGCAGGGCCAGCCAGATCAGTTTCGTTGCCGCATCGTCGCTCGGGAAGTGGCCGCGCGTCTTGATGATCTTGCGCAGCCGCGCATGGATGCTCTCGATCGCGTTGGTCGTGTATACGACCCGACGCACCGCCGGCGGGAAGGCAAAGAACGGAATCACCCGATCCCAGGCGCGCCGCCACGCCGCGACCACGGTGGGAAACTTGCGGCCCCAGTGACCGCGCTCGAACGCGTCCAATTCCGCGGCCGCCGCCTCGGCACTCGGGGCCGTGTAGATCGGCTTCAGTGCGGCGGCCAGTAGCTTGCGTTCCTTCCAGCTCGCAAAGTCCAGACTGTTGCGGATCAGGTGCACGATGCATGTCTGCAGCGTGGTCGCCGGAAATACCGCTGCCAGCGCCTCGCCGATGCCCTTCAGCCCGTCGGTGACCGCGATCAGGATGTCGGCCACGCCGCGCGTCCTCAGGTCGTTGAACACCTTCAGCCAGAACTTGGCCCCTTCGGTGTTCTCGATCCACAGCCCCAGGATGTCGCGCGTGCCGTCGGGCAGGATGCCGAGGGCGAGGTAGATCGCCTTGTTGCGCACCACGGCGTCCTCGCGGATCGTCACCCGCAGCGCGTCGAAGAAGATCACCGGGTACATCGGCTCCAGCGGCCGACTCTGCCAAGCAGTGACTTCGGCCATCACAGCGTCGGTGACGGAGCTGATGAATTCCGGGCTGACCTCGGTGCCGTACTGCTCGGCCAGAAACCCCTGGATCTCGCGCATCGTCATGCCGCGCGCGTACATGGCCACGATCTTGTCGTCAAAGCCGGTGAAGCGCCGCTCGTGCTTGGCAATGAGCAGCGGCTCGAAGCTGCCGGCACGATCGCGCGGCACCTCCACCCGCAACGGACCGTCGTCGGTAAGCACGGTCTTGCCGCTGGCGCCGTTGCGGTGGTTGGTAGCCTCCGCGGGCTTGGCGGCACCGGGCGCGTAGCCCAGGTGATGCGACAGTTCGGCGCCCAGGGCGCGCTCGATCAGCGCCTTCTTGAATGCCATCGAGGCGGCGTTGACCGCCTCGGCGCTCATGGGACCAGTGACAAACTGGTCAATCAGCTCCTTCGGAATCGGCGGCAGCGCCGCCTGCACGGCCGCAGCCGCCTTCTTCGTCTTGCTCGGCATAGCTTCTCCTCTCAGTCAGCATGCTATGCCTCACACACAAAATCTCGGACAGGCTCGCACCTCGGCGTCGAGAACGCGCTCGAGGAAGTCGGCGAAGCTCGCCTGCTGCTGGGCGGCGTGCTGCGCAATGGCCGGCCACTCGGCGTGCAGCCGGGCGAACTTCATCTGCGCGCACAGGGCCTCGATGCGCTGGTGCTGCAGGTTCATGGCGTCACCTCCAGCAGCGCGTCGTACACCGCCAACGGGTGTTGCAGGCTCTCCACGGGCACGGCAACCTTCGCCGCGATGCTCGGCGGCGCCTTGAGCGCCGGCGCCGGCAGCATTACGGCACGCTCTTCGGCCAGGCGCAGCGCCGGCACCGCGCCGGTGGTGCCGTGCACGCGCTCGTTGGCCACCTCGTCGAGCCAGCGTCGTACATGCAGGTTGGCAAGCTGCGCTGTCAGCGTCAGGCCGGCGGCCTTCAGGCTGGCGGCCAGCGGCACCAGGAAGCTGCCCTTCAGATACCCGTTGAAGCGTTCGACCTTACCCTTGGTCTTCGCACGGTACGGCCGGCACAGCCGCGGCGTGAAGCCGCACTCCTCGGCCAGTTCAAGCAACTCGTCGTTCCATCGGTGCAGCCCGGGGCCGTACGCGTCGCGCTCGATGACCACGCTCTTGGCGTTGTCCATCAACACTTCGGCAGGCACGCCGCCGAAGTAGTCGAACACCTCGCGCAACGCCGTGCACAGCGTGGCCGCGTCCTCGGCGGTGGTGAACTTCACGAAGGTCGCGCGGCTGTAGCCCATCGTGGCCACCAGCGCCAGCAGCGGGTCACGGCCGCGCCGCACGACGGTGAAGTCGGCCTGCATCTGCCGCCCCGGCGGTGTCTCGAAGCGCACCACCGGCTCGGGGTGCGCCTTCTTCAGCAGCGCCAGGAACGCCTTGAGCTGGCTGATGCCGCCCGTGTAGCCGCGCTCGGTGATCTCGCGCAGCAGCACGGTCGCCGGGATCCAGCGCGGGCGCGCCTGCTCGACGCGCTCAAGCACGTACGCCCGGTACGCATCCAGCTTGCACGGTCTCGGCGGCCAAGGGAAGGTCTGAACAACCCGCCGAATCCTCGTGACTTGGCGGCTCGAAGGCCGAAATCGCGTCAATCCGGTCGGAATCCCACGTTTTGCTGCCCTGGCAGACGGGTTTCCCCGTCCAGCGGACGCACTTATCCCGCTGCCGGCAGCAATCGCCGGCGCGCCATCCACACGTTCGACAGCGCAAATAGCGTCAGCACCTGCGCCGCGTTCTTCGCGATGCCCCGGTAGCGCACCTTCGTATAGCCGAACTGCCGCTTGATCACCCGGAACGGGTGCTCCACCTTCGCCCGCAGGCTCGCCTTGTAGCGCTCCCAGCGCTCGGCGTAGCGCCGCTCGCGCTTGTTCTTCATCGCTCGCAGCTTCGACGGCTTCTCCGCGATCAGGAACGCCGCCGCCACGTCCTGCAGCTCCTCGCGCTTCTCGGCACCCATGTAGCCGCTGTCGCCGCAGACGGTGTCCTCCTCGCCGTGCAGCAGCTTGTGCGCCTGCGTCACGTCCGATACGTTCGCCGCCGTGCATTCCACGTGGTGCACCAGACCGGACACGTCATCGACGCCGATGTGCGCCTTCATCCCGAAGAACCACTGGTTGCCCTTCCTGGTCTGGTGCATCTCCGGGTCGCGCTCGCCGTCCTGGTTCTTCGTCGAACTCGGCGCGTCGATGATCGTCGCGTCGACGATCGTCCCCGACCGAAGGCTCAGACCCTTGCGCTGAAGATGGGCATTGACCTGCTTGAACAGCTTCTCGGCCAAGCCGTGCGTCTCCAGCAAGCGCCGGAAATTCAGGATCGTCGTCTCGTCCGGGATGGCATCCAGACCGCCGAGCTGCGCGAACCGGCGCATCACCGGCGTATCGACCAGTGCCTCCTCCATCGCCGGGTCGGACAGCGCGTACCACTGCTGCAGGAAGTGGATCCGCAGCATCGTCGCCAAGGGGTAAGGCTGTCGGCCGGGACGGCCCGATTTCGGGTAATGCGGCTCGATCAGGGCCAGCAGCGCCTTCCACGGCACCACCTGATCCATCTCGGCCAGGAACACCTCGCGCCGCGTGCGCTTGCGGCCTCCCACAGCCTCGGCATCTCCGAACGACAGCTGCATCGAACTCACCCTTGAACCGTTGGCCGATTCTCCCCGAAAGTGGGTGAGTTGTTCAGACCTTCCCTAGGTCCGTACCGCCTGGCGTTCTCGTCACGCAGATACCGGCGCACGGTGTTGCGCGAGCAGCCCAGCTGCCGCGCGATCTCCCGCACCCCTTCGCCCCTGCGGGCCATCACTCGTATCTCCACTGCTTGCTCCTGGGTCAACATCGACGGCCAAAAGACCGTCAGCTTCGCCCAGGTGGGTCAGATTTACTTCGGCGCAGTGGGTCAGTTTTGCATCGGCGGCGACAGAAAGGTCGGGTCGGGGAACGCCTGGATCCGATCTTTGATCGACTCGTTGCATAGCTCATTCGCGGATCATTCACAGGAGAACTGCAGGTCGATGGCGCGGATTGGCGACTGGTATCGCTGCACGCGAAGCGCTATGAGTCACTGCGAAGATATGCAACGACGCTGGATCGACTGCACCGCGCCTGAAGATGCGACTGTCGGGCAATTACCCAGCGAGACCAGTCGGAACTTGTAATCCTCACTTGCCTCAACATCGCGCCACTGATACGTCGCCCAAGGAGTGGCGCATCGCCACAGGCTCCTTGCCCGAGATCAGCAACGGCCTAGAGAGAGGCGCGTTCAACGGCTCGCTTTGCCCGTATACGAGAGATCAGCAGCAAACCGCCGATGCTCAGACTGATAATGCCGAGCGTGCCGGCGACAAGTCGCCAAAGAGTGGATTCCACAGAATAGAAGACAACCGGAAGGGCGAACAGCGGCAGAAAAAACAGAAAGAGGTCTCGCACCGCCGAGTCGGTGCCGCCTACGCCTCTTGTGATGTTCCTCCAGGCCTTGACATCAATCAATTTTCCGTCCTCGTGGCCGGCAACTACAACCTCGTCACCCTCTTCAACTCCAAATGGTTGGGTGGCAGTTATCTGAACGCGAGACCCGCGCAGAAGAAAGCTGTAATGGAAGGTTGTGCCAACGCCTGCGTCGCCATGGCCGTGGATGGTCTTTTCGGATTTGACCTGGTTAGCCGAACCTCGAAGTACAACTGCCACTTGTTTGCCTCCGTCGAAAGATGTCTAAAAACCAGTTGGTGTGTTGGTTCGTCGGTGCTGTATCAATTCCGCAAACTCGCTGCGGCTATCGCGCGCAGCGAGCGCCGTAATATCTGGCGAAGCGGCGAGCAGCGGGCCGAAAGAGACGGGCAAACACTGCCGGAACGCCGTCGCACTTCTCGTAAACACCCAGGTTGATGTCGCGCGCACGCTCTCACGAGCACCATCACAGTGGATCAATTTTTCATGCTGTCACCGGGCTCAGTTAGGCGAATCCAGCCCACAAACATGCGACCGGACAGTTCCAGAATCAGCGCCAGGTACAGCCAGCCCTCGGCGGTCGACACATAGCGCCTTTGGACCCGAAGGCCGTTGGGCCCGCGGCGTCGCCGTAGCGGTCAGCGGGTGCAGGCATCCCACTTTGAAGCGGTTCTCCAGCGGATCCCAATTCTGCTGCGCTTGGAACCTGACCTTGCGGCCGTCATCGTAGGTGCGCCAGCAGTCGGCGTTCACACAGCGGGTATTGCAGGACACGCGGCCGGACACCTCGGCGCGCGTAGGCGGATACGGATCGGCCGCGGCAACCGGCTACGGCTTCGCGTTTCCGGCGCGCGCGGCTGGCTGGCGGCCGGCGCGCGCCCCCTCGCGCTCGTAGGCGGCCAGCGCGCGCGCGAAGTTTCCCGGCTTGGCCAGTTCGCGCGACAAAGCCTGCCCCGCTTCGATCTGCTCGCGAGTCATTGTGGCGGCTATCTTCTGCCGGTTCTTCGATACCCTGTTCCGATCAGACGGGTCGCTCGCCGCCGCCGACAGGTTGTACAGCGCATAGGCGATCACCGCGCTTTGCGGCACGCCGCGGCCGTCTTCGTACATCACGCCGAGGTCGTTCTGCGCGCGCGCATCCCCCTGTTCGGCCGCTTTGCGGTACCAGGCCGCGGCTTTTCGGTCGTCCTTCGGCACGCCGCGGCCGGTCACGTACATCAGGCCGAGGCGGCCTTGCGCATACGCATCCCCCTGGCTGGCTGCCTTGTGGTACCAGGCCGCGGCTTTCCAGTCGTCCTGTAACACTCCGAGGCCGCCTTCGTACATCAGCCCGAGTTTGGTCTGCGCGGCCGCATACCCCTGCTCGGCCGCCTTGCGAACCCAGGCTGCGGCTTCCGCCTCGTTTTTCGGCACGCCCTGGCCGAGTAAATGCATCGACCCGAACAGATATTGGGCGCCGGCGTGACCCTGCTGGACAAGCGGCCGCAGCTCGGCCAGCGCCGCAGCGTAGTCTTCGCGCACGTACGACTGCACGGCGTCTTCGAATCCCGCCGACGCGGCGCCGGCGACCATAACGCCGAGCGCTCCCATGAGTGCCGTCATTAGTCTTCTCATCGGTTGCCTCCGAGTCCGTCCTTACACTTAGATGCGTTTACTGGGTTCAGCGGCGGGCTCGCTACTCTTGACCACAGCGGCGAGCCGGAGACGAGCGCCGCGGGGCGTGTACGCCAGTGTCAAAACTTCTCCGCCTGGCGGCGCCGATGCTCTGCTTCTTCGAGCGCCGATCCGCTGTCGTATGCGGCTTGCAGACGGTGCGTCAGGTAGAGCACATTCATCGAGGACGACAGATGCGGCGCTTCGATGCGCGCCAGACTTTCGCCCATGTGGTACGTGGCCGAAGCGTCTCCGACGAACGGAAGGTCTTCGTGTGCCGGCGTGTACTTCGTGCGCAGGAGTTCGGCGACAGCGCGCAATCTCTCCTTGCGCATCGTCAAGATCACGCCTTCGAGCTTCTTGTCCCGCCCGAAAACGAACAGGAATTCCTGCAGTCCTTCGATGTCGAGTCCGCTGCCGTTGCTCTTGAGCATCGGCCCTCCGGTCCACTTGTTGGTTCCGGCTCCAAGCAGCCGCGTTTGGCGGCCGAGCTTGGCGCGTACCGCTTGGAGGTCGGCAACGCCTACCTCCAAACCGAGCGGCGCGACATTGCCCGCCGATGCGAGCGCCGGCAGACAGGCGATGAAGAGCGCAACGAGTCTTCGTCTCACGAATGAGCCCCTCCAGTCGAGTGTGTGAATTAGTATGTGGCCGAGTCGAGTTCGGAAATTCGCGAAAAGCCGCCTTTCTTCCTTATACTTGAGGGGCCGAGGAGGGCGCGATAGGTTCCAAGATGCCGCTCCGCGAAAGCGGCTGCGTGGCCGGCGGCCGCACAGCACCCGCGTTTTCGGCACGTGCTGCCGCGACTTGAGCCCAGGCGGTCATCGGTGGGCCGCGGCATAGCCGTCGCTATCGTCGCAGGCCAGCGACCTGCGTCCGCCGCTGGCGGCGGGCACACGCGACGTTGTCGTGTCGCGCGATCTGGGCCGCCAGGGCGAACGCGCGCGCGGCGCCTGCTCAGCAGGGCGGCGCCTAATCGGCGAGGCGCACGATTTGCTGCGTGCTTGCCGCGGCCGGGGGTTCCTCCTGGTCGAACGCGGTGTCCCAGTCCGGATCCGGCGCGCCGGTCGCGGCGAGCCCTCGGAAGTCGAACAGCCGCCCGTCCATCAGGTGCGACGGCACCACGCGTGCGAGCGCGTTGAAGGCGTTCTCGATGCGTCCGGGGTAGCGCCTGTCCCACTCGGCGAGCAGTTCGACGAGCGAGCGCAACCAACGCGCTTGAAAGGACGCTGTCCGGGGAAATGCCGGCGACCTTCCAAGGCGACCAACTGCTTGATCTGAAAAAACATGACTGGCGCTGATCCACTTCAAGCCGAAAAGGAGATGCGCTGTTGAACAGGGCGCTGGTGCCGAAGACGTCGACATCGAACATCTGTGCCTCCGTCACTCCGTCAGCCCACCGCGATCGGGCGCATCAACGATGCCGAACCGCGCTTCCACTTGAAGAGCGACGCGGTAACCATGCTCAAAGAGCGCGTCGAACTCTTGAAGCGTCAGCCTGCGTAAGGTGGTCGGAAACGATCTCGCAAACGCCTGAGAAGAGCACGGCGCCGAGCCAGTAACCGGCGTGTCGATGTACAGATATGCGCCGCGCCCTGGTTGCAGCTGAAGATAGTTCGAAAACGCCCGCACCCGAAGCGCCCGCGCCTGCTCCGACATAATGTCGGCTACTCGTTTCAATCGCCATGGATTCAAGGCGAACAGCGAGAAGCCGGGCTTCAACGGCGCACTAGCGTCCGACACGACGATAATCTCGCCGGCGTTCTTCGGTGCGCCGCGGCCAGCGTCGAAGAACGGCTCCAAACCAAGGTTGTCGTAAACGCCGCCGTCATAGAGGTGGAGGTGACGATAGCCGATGTCGACTACGCGTTCGGCGTCTGCTGGTGCGCCCCATGGCCGCTTGCGCCATTCGAAGCGTGCGGCATCAAGCGTCAGCGGTCCGAAGCCACCGGGGAAGGCGGCCGATACGGCCATTTCACTCGACAACGGAAAACTCTCGGCGTCGGCGTAGCCAAGGTCGTAGTCGCCGATCTTGTCCCGCTTGAACCAAAACCGCTTGCCATTTTCGGCTGTCGTGCCGTTGATGGACCACTCCGGCCCATCGGGCAACGACCCCAGCTTCTCAGAAACGCCCCATTCGCGCCGAAGCGCCAACGCAAGCAGATTGGCGCACGATAGAACGAAGCGCCAGTTCCACGGCAACAGAAGCTGCCTTACTGCGCCCCATTGCATGCTTCGATTGCAGAGCTTTGCGCGCAGTGCGAGCGTCACTGACGAGAGGAATTCTTCGGAAGATGGCCACCGCAGCGCCGTCTCCTGAAGCATCAGGCCTACAAGGGAGCCTCTGAAAAACGTGGACTCTTGAGCAAGAGCTCGGTTTGGAAGGCTGGGGAAAGGATGGCAGCGAGCAAAATCGCGCTTCGCATGCCTTGTTGCGGCGTCGTTCGCGGGTGGAGGGCGCTCAGTGGGCGCACTGCGGCCTCATGCAACAAGGTAGCGCCTGCCGATCAACAGATTGGCAAGGCCCAGCAGCACGTACAGCCGGTTCATGTTTTTCGCCAGCCCCCGGTACCGTACCTTGGCGTAACCGAAGACCTGCTTGACGTAGCGAAACGGATGCTCGACCTTGGCCCGCACGCGGGCTTGGGCCCGCTCGGCCACCGCCCGGGGATCGTCCGGCGCCAGCGCCGCGCGCTTTCCCGCTGCCAACGCAATGTGCCAGGCCACCGAGCGCTGCGACTGCCGTTTGTCCAGCCCCCGGTAGCCGGCATCGGCCCACACCTCACGTTCGTCCCCATGCAGCAGCCGCTCGGCGACGTTGATGTCGGCCTCGTTGGCCGCTGTGGTGACCACACTGTGCACCAGCCCCACCGCATCGTCGGCCCCGATGTGCAGCTTCATACCGAAGTGCCAGTTCTTGCCTTTGCGCGTCTGGTGCATCTCGCAATCCCGGGCCGCGGCGTGGTACTTCGTCGAACTGGGTGCGGCGATGACCGTGGCATCCAGAATCGTGCCTGCCCGCAGCATCAAACCACGGCTGGCCAGGTGGGCGTTGATGGCGGCAAACAGTTCTTTGCCCAGGCCGTGGCTTTCCAGCAGGTGCCGGAAGTTCAGGATCGTGGTCTCGTCCGGTAACCGATCGAGCTTGACGCCAGCGAAGCGGCGCATCGATTCGACTTCGTACAGGGCGTCTTCCAACGCCGGGTCGCTCAGGTTGTAGAACAACTGCAAACAGTGCACCCGCAGCATGACCGACAGCGGATACGGCGGCCGGCCCTGGCTGCCTTTGGCGTCGTGCGGGGCGATGCGCGCTTCAAGCTCGGACCACGGGATCAAGCCGTCCATCTGCTGCAGAAACGCCTCACGCCGCGTCGTGCGCTTTTTGGCGGCGTACTCGGCTTCGGCAAAACTCAGCTGGCTCATCTGCTCCCTCCCCTCTCCGATGCTCGCGCGATTATGGCCGAGGAGAGGAGTTTTTCAGAGGTTTCCAAGGCATGCGAAGCGCGATTTTGCTCGCTGCCATCCTTTCCCCAGCCTTCCAAACCAAGCTCTTGCTCAAGAGTCCACGTTTTTCAGAGGCTCCCTTGCGTGGCCACTCGGCAAATAGAATCGCGTGAATGTGAAATATCACGGCCGGTGATGGAGACGGCATGGAACTGACCGACATCGACCTCAACCAGCTGGTGCTGTTACAGCAGCTGATGATCGAGCGGAGCGTTTCCCGGGTCGCTGACAACCTGGGTCTGACCCAGCCGGCCGTGAGCAACTCGCTGGCCAAGCTGCGACGGCAGTTCGACGACGAGCTGTTCGTGCGCACCCCCACGGCCATGATGCCGACGCCGTTTGCCGAGCAGTTGGCCGAACCCATCGGCTACGCGCTGAGCATGATCCACAGCGGGATCAACCAGCACCGCCGCTTCGAGCCCGCGCGCGTCAAGCACGCCTTTACGATCGGCATGACCGATATCGGCGAGATCGTGCTCCTGCCCGAGCTCGTGGAGCGGCTGCGCCAGGAGGCTCCGGGCATCTCGCTGAGCACGGTACGGACAACGGCCACCAAGCTGCGCGAGGACATGGAGTCCGGGAAGGTCGATCTGGCCGTCGGCCTGCTCCCGCAGCTCAAGGCCGGCTTCTTCCAGCGGCGGCTTTTCCGCCAGCGTTACGTGTGCCTGTTCCGCCAGGGGCACACCCTGGACCGCAAGCGCGTCACACTGGATGATTTCAAGCAGGCCGAGCACCTGGTGATCGTGTCGGAGGGCACCGGGCATGGCAAGGTCGACGAATTGATCCGGCGGGCCGGCGTGGACCGGACAACGCGGCTCTCCGTGTCGCATTTCGCCAGCGTGGGCCACATCCTGCGTCGCTCGGACATGGTCGCCACGGTGACGGAGCGCCTGGCCGAGAGCCTGGTCGAGCCGTTTGATCTCACGTACCGCCCCCACCCGATCGAGCTTCCCGAGGTGGCGATCAACCTGTTCTGGCATGCCAAGGTGCACCGGTCGCAGGCGCATCAATGGCTGCGCGGATTGATCTTCGATCTCTTCGGCGAGGACAAGGCCTCGAAGGCGCGCCAGGCGGGACTGCAGCAGGGACGAAAGTGATGGCGCAGCCAGCAACGCGCCGTTGCGCGGCCAGGCGGCGCTGCGGCGCGGTGCAAAAACGGCGGGAAGTAGCTGCCGAATCGCGGTTTCGGAATCTTCAGGTTAATGGCGCCGGCGCGCATGTCCCAGGTGCGCTCGCGGTAGCCGTTGCAGCTGTTTAGCCGCCCGCCAGGGGCCTTCTCGTCGTAGCCGGCGCCGCAGCGGCTCTCGACGTCGATCTCCATGAGGCGCTGGGCCATGAACTGCACCATCTGGCGCAGCACGTCGACGTCGGCGCCCTTCTCGGCGAGTTCGGCCAGTGCCATCGTGGGGGTGGTCATCGTGGGAGCTCCTTCGGACAGGTTGGTGGGTCGCACCTCGACCATATCCGGGGCCACGATGGCCACCCCAGCCGGGGCGGCCGCCGCCGCGCGGCAAGCTGCTTCGGGCTACGCCCTGCGCACCTTGCCGCGCCCTTGCGGAGTTACACCACGTCCCGGGGCACTAGCCTTTCGCCCGCCGAGGCGCTGACAACGAAAACCGCCCGGCGCTCTACGGCCTATCTGACCCTTCCGTCGCCGGCAGCCAGACGTCCGCGCGCCGCGTCGATCGCGTTCTGCAGATTCGCTTCGTAGAAGCCGGCCGAGACGATGCCGACCAGCGGCTCGGCAAGCGGGCGCAGGTCGCCGTCGACGAGCAGCACGACCGGCGTGACGCGCACGTCGAAGCGCGCGGCCAGGTCGGCCTCGGTGATGCGGCGGCCGTCGACGTCGATCATCGTGCGCTTCGACGTGATGTCGACTTCCCGCACGATGACCGGCGCCCCTTCGCGTACGCGCGGCGCCAGGTAATTGCGCCGCACTTCCAGGCAGTACGGGCAGCCGGGCAGACTGAAGAGGATGGCGATCGGGATGCGTTCGCGCCGCACGCGCGCCGCCAGCTCGCGCAGATCGTCGATCCGCGTCAGCAATTCCTCGGCGCCGGCGCGGTGCGGCGTCAACGACGCCGCGCAGATCAGGGCCACGCTGCCCAGCAGGAAGCGGCGCCGTCCGGTATGCGGCCGCGCTGCACCTGCCGATACCCGAACACGATCGGCGGACTGTGGCATTTCGATGAAGCTTAGCGACGAGAAGGCTCGCCCGCTGCGGCGCCGCGCTGCCTTCCCGCGCAGCGCGGGCTCGACAAGGGGCAGGATCCTTCTATGCGATACCCGGATTGCCGGCCATGCCGCGTATGGTCGGCAGGTTCAGCCGCCGCGGCTTGATGACCTTTTGCGCGCGCAGGTAACGCGCCACGACCTCCCACACCGGCTCGCCCTGCGCGCCTTCGGCCACCGGCGCCCAGCCGGCCACCTTGTAGGTCTTGTCGGCCTCGAGCGGCTTGCCGTCCAGGCGCAGGTCGCTGATCCGGTTACCCATCGTCGCATTCGGGTCGATCGTGTACTGCAGCCCGCCCACGCGCACCATGTCGCCGCCCTGCTGCAGGTAGGGATCCGGGTTGAACAGGTTGTCGGCCACGTCCTCCAGGATCGTCTTGATCATCGCCCCGGTGAAGTCGTTGACGGTGGTATACGGGTACGTGATCGCGGTCTGGTCCAGAACGTGCTCCATCAGGATGGTCTGCCCGGGCAGCAGCGTGGTGCCCCAGCGGAAGCCGGGCGAGAACGCGATCTGCGCCCCCTTCTCCGCCATCAGCGCATCGAGGATCAACTGATCGAAGGTGCCGTTGAAGTTGCCGCGCCGATACAACAGCCCTTCGGTGACGGCCAGCTTCTCGCCGAGCTTGGCCGCGAACGGCGCGCGCACGCGCTCGATCAGCGCCTGCATCTCAGGGTCAGCCGGCAGGAAGTTGGCGAACACCGGCAACAGCTTGTAGCGGAAGTCGGCCACCTTGCCGCCCTTCACCTCGAAGTCGAGCACGGCGAGGAACTTGCCGTTGCTGCCGGCGTTGGTGACCAGCGTCCTGCCGCCCGCGTTGGCGACGATCGACGGCGCCGGCACGGCGTCGTGTGTGTGGCCGCCGAGGATGGCGTCGATGCCGCGCACGCGCGAGGCCATCTTCAAATCGACGTCCATGCCGTTGTGGCTGAGCACGACGACCACCTGCGCGCCCTTGGCGCGCACTTCGTCGACGTGCTTCTGCATCTTCTCTTCCTGGATGCCGAAGCTCCACTCGGCGACCATGTAGCGCGGGTTGGCGATCGGCGTATACGGAAACGCCTGGCCAATGATCGCCACCGGCACGCCGTTCACCTCCTTGATCACGTACGGCGGGAACACCTGATCGCCAAAGTCCGTCGTCGTGACGTTCTGCGCCACGAAATCGATCCGACCGGCGAAGTCTTTCTCCACCACCTGCTGCACGCGCTTGGCGCCGAAGGTCATTTCCCAGTGCGGCGTCATCACGTCAACGCCGAGCAGTTTGCAGGCGTCGACCATGTCCTGCGCGTTCGTCCACAACGAGGTGCCGGAGCCCTGCCAGGTATCGCCGCCGTCGAGCAGCAGCGCGCCGGGGCGGCTGGCGCGCAGGCGCTTGACCAGCGTGGCGAGGTGGGCGAAGCCGCCGACCTTGCCGTAGGCGCGCGCGGCCGTCTCGAAGTCGAGGAAGGTAAACGCGTGCGCCTCGGGCGTTGCGGCCTTGATGCCGTAGTGCTTCAGCAGGTGTTCGCCCACCAGGTGCGGCGGCTGGCCGCGCGCTTGTCCGACGCCGAGGTTGACGCTCGGCTCGCGAAAGTAAATCGGGAGCAATTGCGCGTGACAGTCGGTGAAGTGCAGCAGGTGCACATTGCCGAAACGCGGAAGGTCGTACAGACGGCGTGCCGCGTCCGGTTGCTGCGCGAGCACGTCGCGCGCCGCCAGCGGCATGCCGGCCGCGGCCCCCGCCGCCAGCACCTGCAAGAACTCGCGCCTGTCCATCGACATCGCAGTCTCTCTTCGGATCTCTGACATTCGTCTACTTGGAGGCGAACCGCGCGAGCGCGGCGATGTCCTCGGGGAACATCTCGCCCAACTCTCTGAACACGATGCGTCCGCTGGCGTCGACCACGTACACCTCGGGTAGCGCCTTGCGTCGGCCGAACCAGGCGTCGGACTGCGGTCCGGCCATCGCGACCGGAAACGTGTAGTTGCGCTCGGCCATGTACTTGCGCACCGGCTCGACGTCCTTGTCGATCGAAAAGGTCAGCACGACCAGTCCCTTGCCGCCGTGCTGCGCGTGCAGCTTCTGCAGGTGCGGGTTCTGCGCGGCGCAAAACGGGCACCAGGTCGCCCAAAACTCGACGACCACCGTCCGCCCCCGCAGTTCGGACGCGCGCAGCACCCGGCCGTCGATCAGCGCGACGTCGGACCACGCGATCCGATCGCCCACACCGGCGGCGAGCGCCGGCAGCGCGACCAGCATCGCGAGCGGGAGGAGCAGGCGGCGAACGAACGGCATCGAGGTCGGCGTCGTCCCGGTGCACCCTGGGACTCGACGCGATAGGGGGAGTTCTACCCCGGCTGGAGCCGGGGTCGCACGCTCATTGGTTCACAGGCGAGGCGGGGTCGATTAACAACGCCATAACGTGCTTGATCTGCTCCTCGGTCAGGATGCCGGCGTCGCCGAAGCGCGGCATCGAAGAACACGCGTTGTAGGCGTGCGTGTTCCAGATCTTGCCCCAGGTGTAGCGCAGCGTCTCTTCGGACATGCCGCGCCGCTTGCCGTAGTGGTACAGCGACGGTCCGATGTTGCCGAACGAGATCTCCTGTTTCGACAGTTGGTGGCACGCGTAGCAGTTGCCGCCGGCTGGCGTATCCGGCCGGTCACTCCACTGCAGGCCGACGCCCGTTTGCGCGATGCGCTCGCCCTGCTTGAAATCGCCGAGCCATTTGCCGTCGCTCGGATACTTGATGGTCGCCAACACCGCTTTCTCCAGGCGGGCGCGCACGTCGGGCGGCGGATTGTTGCCGGTTTCCGAACAGATTCGCTGCAGTTCCGTCTGATTCAGGCGGTCGATCTTCGCGATGCCGCGATCCTGGAAGCTCGACCTGATCACGGCCAGCGTCTCTTCCCGGCTCGGCGGCGTGTACAGCAGCGCGGCGCAGGCGGCCAGCATCACCGCGCCCGCGACTCCGATCAGAACTCCTTTCATCCGGCGTCTCCTCTCAGCGCTTGATCGACGGCGAGTCCATCTTGCCGCCGTTGGCCTTGACCCCGAGGAACGTGATCAGGTCGATCGTTCCCTGCGACACGAAGATCGGCTCCGGCCAACGTTGTTGCCGGAAGCAGTCCCACAGGCGCCATTGCATCGTGCGCAACGCGCCCTGCGACACGCGGTAAGCGGGCCAGGTCGCAAAGGCGCGCCGCGCGGGCTCCGGTTTCTCGAAGTTCGGCAGGTCCTGCAGCCGAATGCGCTGGCCGTCGACGCCATGGCAGGTCGAGCAGGCGAAGTCGTAGGGGCCGGCGCGCATGTAAAAGAGTTGCTTGCCGCGCTCGAACGCGGCCTTCTCTTTCGGATGGTCCTGCGGCACGGCGATCGGCATGCCGCGCGACCACTCGACCACGTACGCGGTGATCGCCTCGATGTCGGTCTGGCGCTCGCCGGCGCCGGAAAACGGCTTCTTGACCAGTGCCGCGCGGTCGAAACCCTGCAGCGTGACCATGCAGTGCACGAGCCGCGCTTCGAAATCCATCACCTGGTCGACGTCGGCGAAGTAGCGCGGCAGCCGCGCGTACGCGCCTTTGACCACGCCCGGCCCCAAGCCGAGATCGCATTGC
Source organism: Burkholderiaceae bacterium (assembly GCA_035574095.1). GTDB lineage: Bacteria > Pseudomonadota > Gammaproteobacteria > Burkholderiales > Burkholderiaceae_F > JAKANT01. The sequence continues at coordinate 17,615 of DATLZG010000349.1, forward strand.
TCGAGCGAAGCGTTCTTCGGCCCGCGCTTGGTTTTCCACAGCTCTTCGCCGCGCATGACCAGCAGCTCGGCCGGGTTGCCATCCTGCAGCATCTGCCGGTAGCGCTCGATCTCGCGCAGCGTCTGATCGTCCTGCTGTGCCAGGGCACCCGTCATCAGCGCCGACACTGCGACGCCCGCAAGAATTCTCTTCGCGTCCATCCCGTCTCCTTGTGCTGTTGCCCGCAGCCGGGCAATGCCCGGTCGCGCAGCGCCGTTCATCGCGGCTTCAGTTGATCACGGCCTTGTCGGTACGCGTCTCGCCCTTGTTGTCGACCCACGTCACTTCGATCTCGTCGCCTTTCTTGCCGCCCTTGAACTTGAACTGCAGGTACGGGTTCTTCGACACCGCGGGTCCCCACTCGGCCGCCAGCACCACCTTGCCGGCGTGCTTGACGGTGACATGGGAGATGAAGTGCGCCGGTACCAGGTTGCCGCTCGCGTCGCGGCGCTGTCCGGTCTCCATCTCGTGACTCATCAAAACGCGCACTTCGACGCCGTCGGGCTGCGCGGTGGCGCGGATTCGCATCGGATCTGGCATGGCGTGCTCTCCTTCGATGAAAACTCAGCCGCCGCAGCCGCCGAGCGTGACCTTGACTTCCTTGCTGGCGACGTAGAACTGGTTGTTCGCCTTCACCAGCGCCAGCACGTTCGACGTCTGCCCCATCTTGATGCGCGTGGCGACGTTCGGTTCGGTGCCCTCCGGGATGGCGAAGCCGGCGGCAAGCCAGTTCGGGTTTTTGTCGACCAGGATGTAGATGTTCTGCGTGTTGGCGATCTTGCTCGTCACACCGACCGGCACCACGGCGCCGTTCTCCGCGATGTCCGGCGCGGTAATGGTGATGTCCTTGCTCTGCGTGACGCCGGCGCCGCCGAGCGCCTTCAGCGCGTCGTTCAGGTTCTTCGCCTCGAACGCCGCCTTGTTCCACGCCTGCTGCTGCGCCAGCGCCTCTTCGGCCGCAAGCAGGCCGGCCGCGGCCAGCAGGCCGAAGACCCCGGTCGCCTTGATGAAATCGCGTCGTGTATCGCTCATCTGAGTCTCCTCGACAGTTGCCAAAGCCGGCCGCAAATATACGGCGCCGGTCCTACTTTGCTCCATTCAGAATCCATTGCGCGATGGACTTCGCGTCGGCGTCCTTCAGGTTCGGCTGCGGGGGCATCGGCACCTGACCCCAGACGCCGCTGCCGCCCGCTTTCATCTTGCCGATCAGATACGCCTCGGCATCGGCGCGGGCGCGGTGTTTGTCGCCGATCTCGGCAAAGGCCGGGCCGACGATGCGCTGGTTCGCGCCGTGACACGCCGTGCACCCCTGCTGGCGGACGAGTTCGGCGGCGACCGCCGATTGGGTCGGCGCTGGCGCTGCCGCCGCCAGCCCCGTCGGTTGCGTGCCGTAGCGGGTGGTGTCGATGCCCCGCACGGGACCGAGCGCGCGCGTTTGCTCCGCCAGGTTGCCGTGATCGTTGCGTGCATAGGCCGGCATCTCGGAGGTGATCTTCACTTCGCGCACGCAATTCGCCATGCACGACGATCCCTGCACGTCGGGTCGGCCGCGCACGCTGCCCAGGCCGTGCTGGGTCGTGAAGCCGTTGCGGTTCGGCATCTGCACCGTCAGGATGTTGCGCTCGTTCAGCTCGAAGTTCTCCGGCACGATGTCGCCCATGTGCAGGATGTACGCGGTGACCGCGTACACGTCGTCCACCGACAGCGACTGCGGATGGGTCCATGGCATCGCGCGGTTGATGTAGTCCCACAGCGTCGTGGCGTAATTCAGCTTGTTGATCGTCGTGCGCAGCGGCTGCGGCTTGGCGAGTTCGGCGACGCGGCCGGTCTTGAAGTCGTCCTTGCGCACGCCGCCGACCAGCGGCGTCTGGTGGAAGTTGATCTGCTCGCCGAACACGCCGTGGCACATCGCGCATTGCGCGTCGTAAATCTGCTGCCCGCGCGCCACCGTGCCGCGGCCTTTCTTGACGCCGTGGCCGTCGGGCCGCACGTCGATGTCCCAGCCGGCGATTTCTTCCGGCGTGGCGATGCGCCCCAGCCCATACCGGCCCTCGCCGGTCTTGGTCTGCGCGACGGCGACCGTGCTCGCGACGGCGAGCGCGAGCGCCGCGATGGCCGATGCGTCAAGCGGTCTGAACATTCCACACCTCCCCGCTCGCCTGCACCTGCCAGGTCTTGATCGCGTTGTTGTGATAGATGGCGTTCGTGCCGCGCACCGCCCGCAACTGCGCGATCGTCGGCTGCACGTGGCCGGTCTCGTCCACCGCCCGGCTTTGCAGCAGGGCCGGCGCGCCGTCCCACGTCCAGTCGAGGCGGAAGCGCGTCAGCGCCTTCGGCAGCACCGGCTCCTGCAATTGGGCGGTGCGCCAGTTACGCCCGCCGTCGGTGGAGACGTCGACGCGCTTGATCTTGCCGCGCCCGCTCCACGCCAACCCGGTGATCTGGTAGTAGCCGCGACCGAGCAGCTTCTGCCCGCCCGACGGCGTCGTGATCACCGACTTGACCTCCTGGATGCCGGCGTATTGCCGGAACGTCCCGTCCGGCATCAGGTCGACGTAGTGCAGCGTTTCCTCGCGCGTGTGCCACGGCTTGTCGCCGACCTCCAGCCGCCGCAGCCACTTGACGTTCGACACGCCCTGCACGCCGGGCACCAGCAGCCGCAACGGGTAGCCGTTCTCGGGCCGCAGCATCTCGCCGTTCTGGCCGTACACCACCATCACGTCGTTGAGCGCGAACTCCAGCGGGATCGTGCGCGTCAGCGCCGAGCCGTCCGCGCCCTCCGCCAGGATGAACTTCGCGCGCTTCTTGTCGTAGCCGACTTCTTCGAGCAACGTCGAAAGCAGCACGCCGGTGAACTCGCTGCAGGCGAGCATGCCGTGCGTGTATTGCACGGTCGGCACCGCGACGTTGGCCCACTCCATGCCGGAATTGGCGCCGCATTCGATGAAGTGGATGCGCGACACCGACGGAAAGCGCATGATGTCGTCCATCGTCAGCAGCAGCGACCGCCTGACCAGGCCGTGGATCAGCAGCCGGTGCTGGGCGGGGTCGATGTCGGGCACGCCCGAGTGGTGGCGCTCGAAGTGCACGCCGCTCGGCGTGATGATGCCGAACAGGTTCTGCAGCGGCGTGAAGCTGACCGAGGTTTCGCGCGTCGGCGTCAGCCCCGGACTGACGCGCCGCTGCACGGCTGCCTCGTACTTCGACGGCATGCCGTAGCCGGTGGTCGCGACGCCGGGGCCGAGTTGGCGCGTCCACGGCGGGACGTTCGGCGGCGCCGCCGCCAAATCGTTGTCGGCGAGCGCCCGGGCGGGATGGGCCGCCGCCACCGCACCGCCGGCCGCCACCAGCGCCTGGCGCAGG
>DATLZG010000350.1:0-11239 GCA_035574095.1 Burkholderiaceae bacterium
GGCGTGGCGCGCGGCGCGACTCGACTTGCATCGGACGCTGGCGCGCGGCTGAAGGAGGCGAGCGGTGAGAGCGGGGTTGAGCTTCTTGATCGGTTTGTTCGTCGCTGCCGGCGCCGCCGCGCAGGGTGCGGCGCCGAGCAAGGAAGCGCCGGCGAAACCGGCGGCCGAAGCGCACCGCAAGGAGGACATCGCGCGCCATCGCCAAATGGCGCGCGCCCACGAAGAGGCGGCACGCTGCCTGGAGGCGGGCGAACGGGAAGCCGTGTGTCACGAGCGCCTGCGGCAGGCGTGCAAGGGAATCGCGGTCGGCCGCTACTGCGGCATGCGGCACGAGCACTGAGGGGGCCAGGATGATGCGCGCCGGCGTCGCTTTGTTGCTTGGGCTGTTCGCGCTCGTCGCCGGAGCGCAGGCGCCGGGCGGCGTGCGCAACTCGCTCGACCTGCCGATCGATCCCGCGCTGCTGAACGCGCTGCCCGAGTTGAAGGGCGTCGTTTCGTGGAGCGTGTTGGCGCAGGTCAAGACAAAACAGGTCGGGCAACGAATCGTTCCCGAGTTCGCCGACGCCGTGCGTGCGCTCGACCGTCAGACGGTCAAGCTGCAAGGCTTCATGCTGCCGATCGTGGCCGGAGAGAGACACGATCACTTTCTGCTGACGATGCGTCCGCCGCACTGCCCGTTCTGCCTGTCGCTCGGTCCCGAGTACATCGTCGAAGTGCGCGCGCGCACGCCGATCAAGCACACCTACGACCCGATCGTTCTGGCGGGCAAGTTTGCGGTGCTGGCCGACGATCCTTTCGGCCTGTATTACCGGCTGACCGCCGCCGAGCTTTCGAGCGCGGCACGCGACTAGCTTCACGCGGGTCGTGGGGCCCGCGCCGTCGAGACCTCGTTCAGGGGCAACCTGGTGAAGCTTCCGGGCTAGACGGACGGATTACCGCGCGCCGGCAAATTCCGGGGTCGGCGCACGCCATCCCCGGGCTTTGGCGCAGGGAAAGTTGATATAGTTTTTCGCCCTGGCGAGAGGGAAGAGTCCCGGCGCCGGGATCGGCAGCGGTCACCGGATCCGGCGTGGACGACCGAGAACCGCCGCCCGGCCTGGCGCTCGCGCCCACGGACGCGTTCAGAGACCGGCGGCACGACGGGAAGCGCGTGGTTTTCTCATTCTTCAAGAAGGACGCGAAGGACTCCAAGCAGCGCTCGACCAAGCGCGTGGCCGATCCGCGTCCCGAAACCGCGTCGCGCCCGATCGGCAAACCGCTGCCCGAGCCGGCGGCACGCGTGAATCCGGCGCGGCTGCCGTCACAGCGATTCGCCACCACCGAGAATGCAATTCCGGACCGCGATCTGGCGCGGTCGCTGGCGATGGAAACCGCCGCCAAGATCGACAAGATCGAGTCGGAAATGGCGCGCGACTTTCTGCGCCCCCCGGGAGGTGCCGCGAACACGGGACAGCCGCAGGCGGTCGCGGCGGCGCCCAACGGGCGGCCGGTCGCGGAGGAAGCGGATGGCGGCGACGACTTTCTCGGCAGCGCCGACGCCATCGAGATTCACACTTCGGGCGCCGGCTCGGTGATCGATGAGAGCGCGATCCTGTTCGCCAACGGCCAGGAGGCGGAGGCCGAGCAGGTGCTGCGCGCCGGCATCGCCAGCGACGACCTCGGCCACGCGACGCAGAACGCGTGGCTGATGTTGTTCGAGTTGCTGAACCAGCGCGGCGACCGCGCCGGCTTCGAACAACTGACGATGCAATACGCGCTGCGCTTCCACAGTTCGGCGCCGAGCTGGGTCGATTACGGCGCCGCCAGCGAGGCGCAGCCGGCCGCGGCGCCGGTCGCGAGCGGTGCGCCGCTGGTGCGCTTGCCAGCGAGCGTCGACGCCAACGTCGTCAAGACGCTCGAACAACTGAAGGCACTGGCGGCGACCCACGCCGCGCTGACGCTCGACGCCAGCGCCGTGCGCAGAATCGACCTGGTCGGCGCGGAATTGCTGCTGCGGGTGGTCAATGCCTTCAAGCGCGCGTCGCACGAGCTGACGATCGCCGGCGTCGAACACTTGCTCACTCCGCTGCGCGCGCTGATCGAACCGGGCCGGCGCGACGCGTCCGACGCCGGATGGATGCTGCTGCTCGAAGTGCTGCGCCTGCTCGGTCGCCAGACCGAGTTCGAGGAGACCGGCATCCAGTACTGCATCACGTTCGAGGTTTCACCGCCGCAGTGGGAGCCACCGCCGCCGAATCTGAGGACCGGCGCGGCGCCCGCGGTGACCGCCGAAGCCGCCGCGCCATCGGCGGCGGAAGGTCCGCTGACGTGGAAGGGCGTGATCGAAGGCGAAGGCGAACCGTGGTTCGGCCGCTTGGCGATCGAGGCACGCACGAACAAAGCGCTGTCGGTCGACGCGATGCGCTTGCGCCGAATGGCGTTTTCGGCTGGCTCGGCGCTGCTGACGCTGGTGATGAAACTGCAGCAAAGCGGGGTCACGGTCGAGTTTCGCAACGTCAATCCGCTGGTTGGCGCGCTGCTTCATTTGCTCGGTGTGACGGCGGTCGCGACGGTTCAGTTGCGGCGGCCTTGAACGCGGCGCCGCCGGCGCCATCTTGACGCGATGGACGCATTTCACGGCACCACCATCGTCGCGGTGCGACGCGGCGCGCGCGTTGCGATGGGCGGCGACGGCCAGGTCACGCTCGGCAACATCGTCGTCAAGCAAAGCGCGCGCAAGGTCAGGCGGCTGTATCACGACCGCATCCTGGCCGGCTTCGCCGGTGCGACCGCGGACGCCTTCACGCTGTTCGAGCGCTTCGAGGCGAAGCTGGAGAAACACCAGGGCAACTTGTTGCGCTCCGCGGTCGAACTGGCGAAGGACTGGCGCACCGATCGCATCTTGCGGCGCCTGGAAGCGATGCTCGCGGTGGCCGATCGCGAGACCTCGCTGATCGTCACCGGCAACGGGGACGTGCTCGAACCCGAGTACGGACTGATCGCGATCGGCTCCGGCGGACCATACGCGCAGGCGGCGGCGCGTGCTCTGCTGGAGAACACGGAGCTGGCGCCGGCCGAGGTCGTCAAGAAAGCCTTGACCATCGCCGGCGACCTCTGCATCTACACCAATCAGTCGCACACGATCGAAGCGATCGAATGACATACGTGATCGGCGTCCTGCGAACGATGGTGCGCAGGACGGCAGGGCACTTGCGGACGGATCACGGGTAACGGATCACGGCCATGATGACCCCCAAAGAGATCGTCCACGAACTGAACAAACACATCGTCGGCCAGGACAAGGCCAAGCGCGCGGTGGCGATCGCGCTGCGCAACCGCTGGCGGCGGCAGAACGTGGCCGAGCCGCTGCGTTCCGAAATCACGCCGAAGAACATCCTGATGATCGGCCCCACCGGGGTCGGCAAGACCGAGATCGCGCGCCGGCTGGCGCGGTTGGCCGACGCGCCGTTCATCAAAGTCGAGGCGACCAAGTTCACCGAGGTCGGCTACGTCGGCCGCGACGTCGATTCGATCGTGCGCGACTTGGTGGACATCGCGATCAAACAGACGCGCGAAGCTGAAATGAGGAAAGTGCGCGCCAAGGCGGAGGACGCCGCCGAGGACCGCATCCTCGACATCCTGCTGCCGCCGCCGCGCGACTTCGGCTTCTCCGACGCGCGTGCCGGCGAAGCGAACGAGACGCGCCAGAAGTTCCGCAAGAAGCTGCGCGAAGGCGAACTCGACGAGCGCGAAATCGAGATCGAGGTGGCGCAGCCGCTGCCGTCGATGGAAGTGATGGCGCCGCCGGGGATGGAAGAGCTGACGCAGCAGATCCAGGCCATGTTCCAGAACCTCGGCCGCGAGCGGCGCAAGCCGCGCAAGATGAAGATCCGCGAGGCGTTCAAGGTGCTGGCCGACGAGGAGGCGGCGCGCCTGATCAACGAGGAGGAGCTGCGCGCCAAGGCGCTCGCCAATGCCGAGAACAACGGCATCGTGTTCATCGACGAGATCGACAAGATCGCCAGCCGCTCGGAAGTCGCCGGCGCGGACGTGTCGCGCCAGGGCGTGCAGCGCGATCTGCTGCCGCTGGTCGAGGGCACGACGGTCAACACCAAGTACGGGATGGTGAAGACCGACCACATCCTGTTCATCGCCTCCGGCGCGTTTCACTACGCCAAGCCGAGCGATCTGATTCCCGAACTGCAGGGCCGCTTTCCGATCCGCGTCGAGCTGGACTCGCTCAGCGCCAAGGACTTCGAACGCATCCTGACCGCGACCGACGCCTGCCTGACCAAACAGTACGAAGCGCTGCTCGCCACCGAAGACGTGCAGTTGCAATTCACGCCCGACGGCATCGCCAAGATCGCCGAGATCGCGTACGCGGTGAACGAGAAGACCGAGAACATCGGCGCCCGCCGGCTGTACACGGTGATGGAGCGTCTGCTGGAGGACATCTCGTTCGACGCCGGCAGCCGCAGCGGCGAGCGGCTGGTGATCGACGCTGCCTACGTCGAAGCGCGCTTGGCCGAGCTGGCACGCAACGAGGACCTCGCGCGCTACGTGCTGTGACGGCGAGGGACGTCGTCTCGCCGACGCAACGCGGCCGGGCCCCGATTTGCAGCGCTTGCCGCCGGCCGCCGAGGAGGGTGAAGCGTGAACCGCGGCTGCGTTTGCCGCCCGGTTAGCATTGCGCCATGCCCATCTTCGCGGAGCATCAAGGCGAGCGCGTCCCGATCCGCATCTGGACCGACGACATCGACCCGGCGGCGCTGGCGCAACTGCGCGCCGTCGCGGCGCTGCCGATCGTCGCCGGCCACGTGGCGGCGATGCCGGATGTGCACGTCGGCATCGGCGCCACCGTCGGCGCGGTGATTCCGACGCGGCGCGCGATCATCCCGGCAGCCGTTGGCGTGGACATCGGCTGCGGCATGTGCGCGGTGCGCACGTCGCTTGCCGCGCGCGACCTGCCCGACAAATTGAGCCGGCTGCGCGGCGCGATCGAAGCCGCGGTGCCGGTCGGATTCGATCAACATGCCGAGGAGGCGGCGCCGGGCCGGCGCGAGCTGGGCGATCTGGCGCCACGGCTGCGCGCGATACGCGGCCGTCATCCGCGGCTGGAAAAGATGGTCAAAGACCTGTCGAGCACGTGGAGGCGCCAACTCGGCACGCTCGGCGGCGGCAACCACTTCATCGAGATCTGCCTCGACGAGGAAGAGCGCGTCTGGGTGATGCTGCACTCCGGCTCGCGCGGCATCGGCAACGCGATCGGGCGCTATTTCATCGGGCGCGCGCGCGAGGAGTTCGAACGGCGCGGCGCCGGCACCGAATTCGAACGTTTGCCGCACAAGGATCTCGCCTATTTCACGGCAGACACCCCGCTGTACGACGACTACGTCGAGGCGGTCGGTTGGGCGCAGGACTACGCGCACGCGAACCGCGCACTGATGCTCGCGCTGGTGCTGGACGCGATCGCGCCCGAGTTGCCGCCGTTTGCGCTCGACGGCGCGGTGATCAATTGCCACCACAATTACGTCGCCGCGGAGGAACACGGCGGCGAACGGCTGCTCGTCACGCGCAAGGGGGCGATTCGCGCCGGCGCCGGCGAGCTCGGCATCGTGCCGGGCAGCATGGGCGCGCGCAGCTACATCGTGCGCGGCAAGGGCAATCCGCTGTCGTTCTGCTCGTGCGCGCACGGCGCCGGCCGGCGCCTTTCGCGCGAGCAGGCCAAGCGCCGCTTCTCGCGCGCCGATTTGCTGCAACAGACCGCGGGCGTCGAGTGCCGCAAAGACGCCGGCGTGCTCGACGAGATCCCGGCCGCCTACAAGGACATCGACCGCGTGATGGCGAATCAATCCGACCTGGTCGAGGTCGTGCACACGCTCAAGCAGGTCGTGTGCGTGAAGGGCTGAGATCGCCGGTCGACGAAAACGTCACAGCGGCCGCGCCTCGTAGTCGCCGGCCTTGGCCAGCGCCGCATTGACTGCTTCCAGCGGCAGTGGCGCAGCGACCTCGAAGGTCGCGCGCGGCGGCTCCAGCGTCACCGTGACCGTTGCGGCGAGGGTCGTCAGCGCCTTGGTCACGCGGTTCACGCAGCCGCCGCAGTGCATGCCGGAGATTTCGAATACCTGCTGCATCTCGTTCCTCCCGTCGCCCGCGGCGAGATACCCAACCGGTAAACTCGCCGCGCTTCATTATCTGCCGCTCGCATGGACCGCGCGTCGATACCCCCCGCCCTGAAGGCCGAAATCCTGTCGGAGGCGCTGCCTTACATCCGCCGCTTCCACGGCAAGACGATCGTCGTCAAGTACGGCGGCAACGCGATGATCGACCAGCAACTGAAGGAGAGTTTCGCGCACGATGTCGTGCTGTTGAAGCTGGTCGGCATGAACCCGGTGGTCGTGCACGGCGGCGGGCCGCAGATCGACGAAGCGCTGCAGCGCATCGGCAAGAAATCCACCTTCGTGCAGGGCATGCGGGTCACCGATGCCGAGACGATGGAAGTCGTCGAATGGGTGCTGGCGGGCGAGGTGCAGGGCGAACTGGTGACGCTGATCAACCGCTTTGGCGGCCAGGCGGTCGGGTTGACCGGCAAGGACGGCGGGCTGATCCGCGCGCGCAAGATGACGATGCCGGACCGCGACGATCCGAACAAACAACACGACATCGGCCACGTCGGCGAGATCGAAGCCATCAACCCGGCGGTCGTCAAGACGCTGCAGGACGACGCCTTCATTCCGGTGATCTCGCCGATCGGTTTCGGTGCCGACGGCACGACTTACAACATCAATGCCGACGTCGTGGCCGGCAAGATTGCCGAAATCCTGAAGGCGGAAAAGCTGGTGATGCTGACCAACACGCCCGGGGTGCTCGACAAATCCGGGCGGCTGATCACCGGCCTGACCGCGCGCCAGATCGACGAGCTTTTCGCCGACGGCACGATCTCCGGCGGCATGCTGCCGAAGATCGCCTCGGCATTGGAAGCGGCCAAGAGCGGCGTGAACGCGGTACACATCATCGACGGCCGCGTCGATCACTGCCTGCTGCTGGAAATCCTCACCGATGCCGGCGTGGGGACGATGATCCGCAGCCACTGATCGGGCGGCCGTCTGGACTTCGAGTGCCGCCGATGCGATGCGCTGCCGCTCGCCCTCCGGCGCCGCGCCGCCGATTGGTCTGGTTCTTCGACCTGGACGACACGCTGCACGACGCCTCGCACGCGATCGCCTCGACGATCGACCGCCGGATGACCGACTACGTGGTCAAACACCTCGACGTGGACGAAGTCGAGGCAAACCGCCTGCGGCTGACTTACTGGCGGCGCTACGGCGCGACGCTCCTGGGGCTGATGCGGCATCACGCGGTCGATCCGCATCACTTTCTGCGCACCACGCACGACTTTGACGTGGTGTCACTGCTGCGCGCCGAACGAGGTCTGGCGCGGTTGTTCGCGCGGCTACCGGGTCGCAAAGTGCTGCTGACCAACGCGCCGCACCACTACGCGCGCGCGATCGTGCGCGAGCTCGCGTTGCACCGGTACCTGGGGACGCACTATGCGATCGAGCGGATGCGCGTGCATGGCATGCTGCGGCCAAAGCCGTCCGTGGCGATGCTGCGTCACATGCTGGCACGCGAACGGCTCGCCGGCCGCGGCAACCCCGCCCGTGCCGTACTGGTGGAGGACAACACCCTGAACCTGAAGGCGGCGCGCGCGGCCGGGTTTCGCACGGTTTTGATCACACGCCACCGGCTGCAACGCGGCGGCGCGCGCCCGCCCTATGTCGACCTGCGATTGGCGTCGGTGCAGCGCCTGCCGCGCGCGCTCGCCGCGCTGCGTTGAAGCAGCCGCAGGTAAGCTTCGCGCCCGCCCGCGACTACTCCTCTGGAGCAAGACATGCCGTCCGCCCGTCCTGGCCTGCTGCGCCGGTTCTTCGGTTTCCTGTGGTCCGTCGTCGACGGCACCCGACGTCTGGTGCTGAATCTGATTTTCCTTCTGCTCGTCGCCGCGCTGCTGTTTGCCTGGCTGTTCGATACGCGGCCGCGCCTGCACGACGACACGACGCTGGTGCTGGCGCTCGAAGGACGCATCGTCGAGCAGTACAGCGGCAGCCGCGCCGAAGCCGCGTTGGCGGAGGCGGTCGGCGAGGCGAAACGCGAGACGCAGTTGCGCGATCTGCTCGACGCACTGGACGCGGCCGCGGCCGATCCGAAAATAACGCGCGCGCTGCTGCTGACCGACGATCTCGAAGGCGCAGGGTTGGCCACGCTGCGCGAAGTGGCCGCCGCGCTGCGCCGCTTTCGCGAGGCGGGTAAACAGGTCATCGCGTGGGGCGGCTCGTTCGACCAGCGGCAGTATTTCCTCGCCGCGCACGCCGACGAGGTCTATCTGCACCCGTTGGGCGGCGTTCTGCTGCGCGGATTCGGCGGTTACCGCAACTACTACCGCGAGGCGCTCGACAGACTCGGCGTCAGCGTCAACGTGTTTCGCGCCGGGCAGTACAAGAGTTTCGCCGAGCCGTTCACGCAATCGGGACCGTCGAAAGAGGCGCTCGAGGACGAGGCGCGCTGGATCAACGATGCGTGGGCGCTGTACGTGACCGAGGTCGAGTCCGTGCGCGGGCTGCCAGCTGGCAGCATCAACCAGCTGATCGACCAGTTGCCGCAGCGCTTCAAGGTGGTCGGCGGCGATCCAGCCCGCCTGGCGCTGGAGGAAAAGCTGGTCGACGGGCTGAAGACCCGCGACGAGCTGCGCGCGCTGATGATCGAGCGCGGTGCGCGCGACGAGCAGCATGGCAGTTTCCGGCAGATCGGTTTGGCGCAGTACCTGGCGCTGCTCGACGCCGGCGACGGCCACGGCGACGCGATTGGCGTGATCGTCGCGCAGGGCGAGATCGTCGACGGCGACGCTCCGCAGGGGGTGGTCGGCGGGCGCACGGTCGCCGATCTGATTCGCCGCGCGCGCGACGACAAGCGCATCAAGGCGATCGTGCTGCGGGTCGATTCGCCGGGCGGCATGTTGATGCCCTCGGAGATGATCCGGCGCGAGCTCGAAGTGACGCGTAACGCCGGCAAGCCGGTCGTCGTATCGATGGGCGACACGGCCGCGTCGGGCGGCTACTGGATCGCGATGGCGGCCGACGAGGTCCTCGCCGATCCGGCCACGATCACCGGTTCGATCGGCGTGTTCGCCTTGCTGCCGAGCGCCGACAAGGCATGGGACAAGCTCGGTATCCGTACTGGCGGCGTGACGACCACTTGGCTGGCGGGGGCGGCCGACCCGCGCCGGCCGCTCGACAAGCGCGTCGCCGACTTGCTGCAGACTGCGATCGAACACAGCTATCGCCAGTTCGTCGGTACGGTGGCGCGCGCGCGCAAGATGGACGCGGCCGCGCTCGACCCGCTGGCGCAGGGTCGGGTATGGACCGGACGACAGGCGCAGGCGCGCGGTCTGGTCGATACCCTCGGCGGCCTGAGCGATGCGATCGCCCGTGCTGCTGACCGCGCGCAACTGGGCGACGACTTCGACGTCGTCTACGTCGAGCGCGAACCGCGCGGCATCGCGCGTTATCTGGCGCTGCTGTTTGGCGAACTGTTTGTCCGCGCGCGGGTGCAGCTGGGCCTCGAACTTACCTCGATCGCCTCGGTGGCGCAGGCGAAGCGGGAGCTGGTCCGCGATCTACGCTGGCTCGGGGGACCGGAACGCGACCCCTTCACGACCTATGCTCATTGCTTGTGCCGGCTGTGGTAGGCGCGCAAATTGGCCGCGCGCTTGCACGTGAGTAATTCCCCACGCTCGGGCGGATTCCGGTAGATTTTTCGCCCGCGATTCGAGGATCGAATGGAAGCCAAGCCGGACCCGTCGCCCGCCGATCGCCCGCTCGCGCCCACGCGGCGGCGCCAGCCCGGGGCGCGGCGCTTGCAGATCCTGCAGACGCTGGCGGCAATGCTGGAAGACCCGCGCGGAGAAAAGGTGACGACGGCGGCACTGGCAGCCAAGCTGTCGGTGTCGGAAGCGGCGCTGTACCGGCACTTCGCCAGCAAGGCGCAGATGTTCGAGGGCCTGATCGAGTTCATCGAGAACACGATCTTCGGCCTGATCAACGATATCGCGGCGCGCGAACCGTCGGGACTGAAACAGGTGCGCTCGATCGTGCTGATGCTGCTGGAGTTCGCGCAGACCAATCGCGGCATGACGCGGGTGCTGATCGGCGATGCGTTGGTCAACGAAAACGACCGTCTACAGGAGCGGATGAACCAGTTCCTCGACCGCATCGAGGCATCGCTGCGGCAGAGCTTCCGCGTCGCGGTTTCGCGCGAGGAACTGCCGCCGCAGTTCGACGCGGCCGCGCGCGCCGCGCTCGTCGTCGCCTTCGTGGTCGGGCGTTGGCACCGCTTCGCCAAGAGCGGATTTCGACGCTCTCCGGCCGAGAACATCGAGGCGCAGTTGCCCGCGCTGCTTGTCTGACTCAGCGCGCGCGGTCGCGCCAGGTGACCGCCATCGCCCAGGCGAGCAGCGCCAGCACGCCGGCGAAGGCCAGCAGCGACCAGTGCGGGACCGTCAAGCCGAGCAACGACCACTCGACGGCGAGGCAGTCGCCGTCGCCGCGGAACAGCCGCGGCAGCCAGACGACGAGCGGGAAGTCTTCATGGAACCACTCGAACGGGCGCCCGCAGCCGAGCTGCTCCGGCGGATGGGCGAGCAGCCAGCTATGCCACACCGCAACGCCGCCGCCCGCCAGTGCGCTTGCAATTGCCGCACCGCCCGCCAAGATCCGTGCGATCGAGCCGCGCGCCGCCCACGCGGCGGCGAGCGCAAAGAGACCGGCGGCGATGATGCCCATGCGTTGCAGCACGCATAGCGGACAGGGTGCGAGCCCGACCACGTACTGAAGATAGAGCGCCGCAGCCATCGACGCCGCAACCAGCGCGACCGCACCGAGCAGCAGGGCGCGCGCCGAATTCATACGGTGGCCGCCGCGGCAAGGGCGCGATCGCCACACACCGCGCAATGCGGGTCGCGCGGCACGCGCACCGTGTTGATCGTCATCGTCAGCGCATCGAACAACAGCAGCCGGCCGTCCAAGGACTCGCCAAGCCCGGCGCCCGTACCAGCGGCGAGCTTCAAGGCTTCGGCGGCCTGCAGCGTGCCGATCACGCCGGTGACCGGCGCGAAGACGCCCATCACTGCGCACAGATCGTCGTCGGCGTCGCCTGCCGGAAACAGGCACGCGCAACACGGACTGTCGGCGCGGCGGCGGTCGAA